>NZ_JAVSCF010000202.1:0-12046 GCF_031932565.1 Streptomyces sp. B1866 | reverse complement strand
GCCGGCCCGCGCGGGCGGCACCGCGTCGCGCTGCCCGGGGCCGCGTCCGGTGCTCCGGCCGCCCTCGAACAGGTTCGGACCCGACGGCGGCGGGCCGCCCGGGGTCCCGGAGCCGCCCACCGGCCGGGTCGGCAGCCCGCTGCTGGTCAGCGCGGTGCGCGGCTCGGAGGCGGGGATCTGCGGCCGGGCCGGGGAGGAGGCCGCCAGGCCCGACGCGGCGCCGGCCGCGCTCGCGGCCCCGGCGCTCTGGCCGCCGTTCGCCCCGGTCCTGGCCGTGCCGACCTTGCCCACCGTGCCGGCCTTCCGGCCGCCCTGCGTGACGTCCACCGGCAGCATGACCAGCGCCGTGGTGCCGCCGGAGTCGGAGGGGCGCAGCTGGATGCGGATGCCGTGCCGCAGGGACAGCCGGCCGACCACGAACAGGCCCATGCGCCGGGACACCGACACGTCGACCGTGGGCGGGCTGGCCAGCCGCTCGTTGATCGCCGCCAGGTCCTCCGGCGACAGGCCGATGCCGGTGTCGTGGATCTCCACCAGCACCCGGCCGTCCGGCAGCGCGTGGCCGGTGACCTTGACCTTGGTCTGGGGCGAGGAGAAGGAGGTGGCGTTCTCCAGCAGCTCGGCGAGCAGGTGCACCAGGTCGTTGACGACCCGGCCGGCGACCTCGGTGGCCGGGACGGAGCTCAGCTCGATGCGCTCGTACTGCTCCACCTCGGACGCGGCCGCGCGCAGCACGTCCACCAGCGGCACCGGCTTGGTCCACCGGCGGCCGGGCTCCTCGCCGGCGAGGACNACCGGCTTGGTCCACCGGCGGCCGGGCTCCTCGCCGGCGAGGACCAGCAGGTTCTCGCCGTTGCGGCGCATGCGGGTGGCGAGGTGGTCCAGCTTGAACAGCGAGGAGAGCTGGTCGGGGTCGGCCTCGCGGCTCTCCAGCTCGGAGATGAGCGAGAGCTGGCGCTGGATGAGGCCCTGGCTGCGGCGCGAGAGGTTGGTGAACATCGCGTTGACGTTGCCGCGCAGCAGCGCCTGCTCGGCCGCCAGCCGGACGGCCTCGCGGTGCACGTCGTCGAAGGCCGCGGCCACCTTGCCGATCTCGTCCCGGCTGTGCACGCCGACGGACTCCACGGAGGTGTCCACGTCCTGCGGGTCGGACTCCGACAGCTGCTTGACCAGCTCCGGCAGCCGCTTCTGGGCGACCTCCTGCGCGGTGTCCTGCAGGCGGCGCAGGTTGCTCACCATGGTGCGGGCGACCACGAGCGCGCCGCCGACCGACACGATGAGGACCACGAGGATCATGGCGCCGTTGAGGACGCCCTCGCGGATGGCCTCGGCACGCAGGCTGCGGGCCTTCTGGTCCATCTCCGACAGCAGCGTCTGCTGGATGTCGGACATGGCCTTGATCTTGGTGGTGTCCTGCTCGTACCAGTCCCGGTAGGTGCGGCTCTCGGCCGCCAGGCCGTTGGGGTTCTGCAGTACGCGCCGGGCGAACCGGTCGGCCAGGTTGACCTCCGGCTGGCCGCCCTTCAGCGGCGTGAGCAGCTCGTCGGCGTCGCTGTCGCGGATCTGCTCGAACCGCTTGAGCTCCTCGCCCTCCTTCTGCATCGCCCCGAGGCCGTAGCGGCGGTCGTTGGCGGACATCTGGGGGCCGCGGCGGTTGGCCAGCGCGGCGCTGATGATGGCGCGCTGGGCCGACGCGTAGTCCTTGGCCGCGGCGAAGGTGGCCATCGCCCGCGTCCGGTTGATCATGTCGCGGTTGCTGGTGGCCTGGGCCATGTCCCGGGAGAGATCGAGCAGCGAGGAGATCACCTCGTCGTACTTCTGCACGGTCTCGGTGATGTCCTCGGGATCGGTGTACGCCTCCCGGCGGATGCCCTTGAGCATGGCCAGCTGGCGGTCGATCTCGTTGAGCGTGGCCTGCACGCCCAGCATGCCCGGATCGGTCAGGTCGATGTCCCGGGACGCGGCGCGGAAGGCCGCGATCGCGGTGTCGGAGTCCTGCCGGGTGGCGACCACGCCGTCGTCCTGGGCGTCGCCCGAGCGGGACAGCGGGCCCGCCGACTCGTCCCGCTCGTCCTGCAGCCGGTCGGCCAGGTAGGTGGCGCGCTGCGTCATCTTGGTGAGCAGCTTCATCTGGTCGAGCTGGTCGATCTTGTCTACCGAGCTCTCGATGCGCAGGCCGCCGAACGCGGTGGCGGCGACCACGGGAAGGGCGAGCAGGGAGATGAGGCGGTAGCTGATGCGCCAGTTGCGCACGGCTATTCGCGGGCCGGGACCGCTGGGAGCCTTCGGCCGCGCCGCGCCCTCCCCGGAGCCCGCGCCGCCGTGCGCACCCGGCCCGGGACCCTGGCCACCCGGCGCCCGGCCGGTGCCCTGGGCGCGCTGGGGCGAGGAGCCGCGATCGGTCCCGCCGCGCGCCTCCGGGTCCGCCGAAGCGCTGCCATCCCTTTTGAAACGTCCCTGCACTAGCTTCGCAACCTCTGGACCAGGCGCCCCACCGGATCGTCGGCGAAGCGGTGTCGAGTCAGTCGGGGGCCTCGGCCCCCTGTGGCGGTCGTGAGTGACCGGCGCGTTTCCCTTCCCGTCGGTAGAGGCCACCGCCGCCGCGCGGCGCCCGGTGTGGCGCCCCGTGCGCGCCGGTTTCAGTCGTGCGGCGGTCCCGGGAATTCCAACACAGGGCCGGGAGCTCCAACAAGAGTGGGCTATCAGGCTGTAACACGCGTAACGCTGCGTACCAATTGTATTACGGGACGTAGAGAGAAAACCCGGCGATAAGGGGTTTTTGCTGGCGAGGCGCCAGGGGTGATCGGTGTCCGGGTGGCGCAGGTCGCGGGGGGAAGTGGATGGTCTGTCCTGTTGTGTCCGGTTGTAACTGGTCTGACGTAATGCTCGCTATGTGGCATTTGGGGTATGATCCGTGATGAAAATCACATGATGTGGGCGACTTTTTCGGCGTTCCGCTGGGCAAAGGCGCGACAAGCCCGATGCTGTACGCGAGCACCTGGGATGACAACTCCGGTCCGGTGACGGCCGGAGTCGATCAGCCGCCGCTCGGTAACCACCCCCGACGAACACGACGCGAGGCATATCCCCGTGAAGAGGACGATGATCTTCGGCAGCATAGCCAACCCCCGCCGCACCAGGCTGGCGCACCTGAAGGACGGCGAGGGGATCCAGAAGACGCCCGAGGAGCTGCCGCAGGGCACCCTCGACCTGCCGGCCACCACCGCCAACCCGAAGCGCACCATCCTCATGGAGGCCCCCGGCGCCTGACCGCCGGCCCGTCCGGCCGCCCGGGCCGGACGGGCCGACCCGCGCGGGCGGCCCTCGCCCGCGGCCGGTCCGGCCGGTCCGGCCGGTCCCGCGGGCGCCGGCAGGGCGGCGTACGGCGGTGCGCGGCGGCCGGGACGATAGCCTGGAGCGCCAGTCCACGGCTCCAGCGAGCCGCCGTCCGAACGTCCGAAAGAGGCAGCAGCTTCCCGTGCGCATCGTCAGGTTCTCCATCGACGGCAACGTCGCCTTCGGTGTCATCGAGAGCGTCACCGAGGGCCGGCCCGACACGGCGCCGCCCGGTGCCGAGGGCCGGGAGGGCCCGCTCGTCGACATCATCAAGGGCCACCCCTTCGCCGAGTTCGAGCGCACCGGCCGGAAGGTCCCGCTGCGCGACGTCCGGCTGCTGCCCCCGGTACTGCCCAGCAAGGTCGTCGCCATCGGGCGCAACTACGCCGACCACGCCGCCGAACTCGGCAGCGACGTGCCCGAGGTGCCTGTCACCTTCTTCAAGCCCTCCACCTCCGTGATCGGCCCCGACGACCCGATCGCCCTGCCCGGCTTCTCGGCCGAGGTGCACCACGAGGCGGAGCTCGCCGTCGTCATCGGCCGGCTGTGCCGGGAGGTCCCCCGGGAGCGCGCCGCGGACGTCATCCTCGGCTACACCTGCGCCAACGACGTCACCGCGCGCGACGTGCAGCGCCGTGAGGACCAGTGGGCGCGCGCCAAGGGCTTCGACACCTCCTGCCCGCTGGGCCCGTGGGTGGAGACGGACCTGACCCTGGCGGCCGCCGGCGACCTGGCGATCATGTGCACCGTCAACGGCGAGCAGCGCCAGCTCGGCCGCACCAGCCAGATGGCCCATCCGATCGCCGACCTGATCGCGCACATCACCGAGGCCATGACGCTGCTGCCCGGCGACGTCATCCTCACCGGCACGCCGGCCGGTGTCGGCCCGCTGCACTCCGGCGACGAGGTCGCCGTCTCCATTGAAGGCATCGGCACTCTCACCAACAAGGTGATCAAGCGTGACTAGCGCAGCCAGCCCGTCCCCCGTGCGGGTCCGCTTCTGTCCCTCGCCGACCGGCAACCCCCACGTGGGCCTGGTCCGCACCGCCCTGTTCAACTGGGCGTTCGCCCGCCACCACGGCGGCACCATGATCTTCCGCATCGAGGACACCGACGCCGCGCGCGACTCCGAGGAGTCCTACGCGCAGCTGCTGGACTCCCTGCGCTGGCTCGGCCTGGACTGGGACGAGGGCCCCGAGGTCGGCGGCCCGCACGCGCCGTACCGCCAGTCGCTGCGCGGCGACATCTACCGCGACGTGGCCCGGCGCCTGCGGGAGGCCGGCCACGCCTACCCCTGCTACTGCACGGCCGAGGAGCTGGACGCGCGCCGCGAGGCCGCCCGCAAGGCCGGCCGGCCCTCCGGCTACGACGGCGCCTGCCGCGACCTCGACCCCGGGCGGATCGCCGCGTACGAGGCCGAGGGCCGCACGCCGATCCTGCGGTTCCGGATGCCCGACGAGCCCGTCACGTTCACCGACCTGGTGCGCGGCGAGCTGACCTTCACGCCCGAGAACGTGCCGGACTACGGCATCGTCCGGGCCACCGGCGCGCCGCTGTACACGCTGGTCAACCCGGTCGACGACGCGCTGATGGAGGTCACGCACGTGCTGCGTGGCGAGGACCTGCTGTCCTCCACGCCGCGCCAGATCGCGCTGTACCGGGCGCTGGCGGACATCGGGGTGGGCAAGGGCGGGGTGCCGCGGTTCGGGCACCTGCCGTACGTGATGGGCGAGGGCAACAAGAAGCTGTCCAAGCGCGACCCGCAGTCCTCCCTGAACCTCTACCGGGAGCGCGGCTTCCTGCCCGAGGGCCTGCTCAACTACCTCGCCCTGCTCGGCTGGTCGCTCGCCGAGGACCGCGACATCTTCACCATGGACGAGATGGTCACCGCCTTCGACATCGCGGACGTGAACGCCAACCCGGCGCGCTTCGACCTCAAGAAGTGCGAGGCGATCAACGCGGTGCACCTGCGCCGCCTGCCGCCGGAGGAGTTCGCCCGCCGCCTGGTGCCCCACCTCCAGGCCGCCGGCCTGCTCCCGGCCGAGCCGTCGCGGGACGCGCTGCGCCTGCTCGCCGAGGCCGCGCCGCTCACCCAGGAGCGCATGGTCACCCTCGGCGAGGCCGTCGGCATGCTCGGCTTCCTCTTCGTGGCGCCCGAGGACTTCCGGGTGGACGAGGCGGACGCGGCCAAGGTGCTGGGCCCGGACGCCCGGCCGGTGCTGCTGGCCGGCGTCAAGGCGCTGGAGGAGCTGCCGGAGTTCCGCGCGGAGCCCATGCAGGACGCGCTGCGCGCCGCTGTGGTGGACGGCCTGGGGCTGAAGCCGAAGGTGGCGTTCACGGCGCTGCGGGTGGCCGTCACCGGCCGCCGTGTGTCGCCGCCGCTGTTCGAGTCCATGGAACTGCTCGGCCGCGACGAGACCCTGCGCAGGCTGCGCGCGGCCCTGGACTGAGCGGTCGCCCGGCCGGGGCGGCCGGTACCGGCCGCCCCGGGCCCGTGAGCAGCCGCGCGCCCCGCCCGGGCGCCGCAACCCGTTTTGGAGCGGTGCCCGCCATCGGGTAATGTTCTTTCTGCGCCGCCCGGGCGGGCCGAAAGGCCGGAAGGGCGGGCGCAGGCCAGACAAGCCCCCTCAAGGGGGCTGTGTTTTGGTGGGGTATGGTGTAATTGGCAGCACGACTGATTCTGGTTCAGTTAGTCTAGGTTCGAGTCCTGGTACCCCAGCGGGAGCACCCCTTGTGAGCGGGTCTCCTGTCCAGCAGTGCCAAGCCCCCGTTGTGTAGCGGCCTAGCACGCTGCCCTCTCAAGGCAGTAGCGCCGGTTCGAATCCGGTCGGGGGTACGGGTCACCGTACGTACGGTGACGGCTGGGGCCCCGTTGTGTAGCGGCCTAGCACGCCGCCCTCTCAAGGCGGTAGCGCCGGTTCGAATCCGGTCGGGGCTACGGGAACGGCGAAGGCTCTCCGCGCGGCGCGGAGAGCCTTTCCGCATGAAGGGCCCCCTCCACAGCTCTCGCCCGGGCCCCGTGCGGACGTCCCGGCGCGCGGAAAGCCGGCTCACGCCCCTCTCGCACCACCCTTGCTCCCCTGGCGCCACGGGTGGCACCATCCCAGTCAACAGAGGGGGGCTACTGTGGGTAATGTGCCGATTCCCGGCCGGATGACCGCCACGGCCGAGGGCGACCTGACCGTCTTCGTGATCGGCATGCGCGTCAACCGGCTCGCCGCGCCGCGCGCCTGGTGGCCGACCTTCCGCGCGATGCGGCCCATGCTCCGGGAGCTGTCCCGCGACCCGGACAGCGGCCTGCTCGGCTTCCAGCTCCTACTGGGCCTGCCACGGGTGGTGTGCACGGTCCAGTACTGGGAGTCGCCCGAGAAGCTGATCGCGTACGCCTCCGACCCCGCCGGCCACCACCGCCCCGCGTGGGCGGCCTTCAACCGCCGCGCGCGAGACAGCCGGGGCGCGGTGGGCATCTGGCACGAGACCTACGTCGTCCGGGCCGGCTCCTACGAGACCGTGTACGTCGACATGCCGGAGTTCGGCCTGGGCAGGGCCACCGGCACCGCGCCCGTCGGCCGCCGCGGCGAACGGGCGGCCCAGCGCCTGGCGCGGCCGGGGTCCGCGGACCCCCGCGCGGCCCGCGGCTGAGCCCCGGACTCCCCGGGCGCCGCCCGCGCCACCCGGTCAGTTCCCGCGGCGGTCAGTTCCCGCGGCGCAGGGCCTCCGTGAGCCGCATCGCCGCGTCGATGACCGCCTGCGCGTGCATCCGGCCCGGGTGGCGGGTCAGCCGCTCGATGGGGCCTGAGACGGACACGGCGGCCACCACCCGGTTCGAGGGGCCGCGCACGGGCGCGGACACCGACGCCACGCCCGGCTCCCGCTCGCCGATCGACTGGGCCCAGCCGCGGCGCCGTACGCCCGACAGGGCCGTGGCCGTGAAGCGGGCCCCCTGCAGGCCGCGGTGCAGCCGCTCCGGCTCCTCCCAGGCCATGAGCACCTGGGCCGCGGAACCGGCCTTCATGGGCAGCGTCGAGCCGACCGGCACGGTGTCCCGCAGGCCGGACAGGCGCTCGGCCGCGGCCACGCAGATGCGCATGTCGCCCTGGCGCCGGTAGAGCTGGGCGCTCTCGCCGGTCATGTCCCGCAGGTGCGTGAGCACCGGGCCCGCCGTGGCCAGCAGCCGGTCCTCGCCGGCCGCCGCGGCCAGCTCGGCCAGCCGCGGGCCGAGGATGAAACGTCCCTGCATGTCGCGCGCCACCATACGGTGGTGCTCCAGGGCCACCGCGAGCCGGTGCGCCGTGGGCCGCGCGAGACCGGTCGCGCCGACCAGCCCGGCGAGGGTGGCCGGACCGGACTCCAGAGCGCTCAGAACCAGAGCCGCCTTGTCGAGAACGCCGACGCCACTAGAGTTGTCCATGCAACGATACTCACGTCTCACAGTGTGAAACGCAAGTTCAATTTTCCAGGCGAGCCGCCAGTCTGGTGGGGAGAGGCCCGCCGACCACGGGCTCGCAATCCGTAGGAGACGGGCCGGCGACGCCGCCGGCCGGAGGGACTGTGATGGGACGGACACTCGCGGAGAAGGTCTGGGACGATCATGTCGTGCGGCGTGTGGAGGGGGAGCCGGATCTGCTCTACATCGATCTTCATCTGCTGCACGAGGTGACCAGTCCGCAGGCGTTCGACGGTCTGCGCAAGGCGGGGCGGAAGGTGCGCCGGACGGATCTCACCATCGCGACGGAGGACCACAACACTCCGACCCTCGACATCGACAAGCCGATCGCGGATCCGGTCTCGCGGGTGCAGCTGGAGACGCTGCGGGCGAACTGCGCGGAGTTCGGCGTGCGGCTGCACTCGCTCGGCGACGTCGAGCAGGGCGTGGTGCACGTGGTGGGTCCGCAGCTGGGCCTGACGCAGCCGGGGACGACGGTGGTGTGCGGGGACAGCCACACCTCCACCCACGGTGCGTTCGGGGCGCTGGCCTTCGGGATCGGCACCAGCCAGGTCGAGCACGTGCTGGCGACGCAGACGCTGCCGATGGCGCCGTTCAAGACCATGGCCGTGACGGTGGAGGGCGAGCTGCCCGAGGGGGTGACGGCCAAGGACCTGATCCTGGCGGTGATCGCCCGGATCGGCACCGGCGGCGGCCAGGGCTACGTGATCGAGTACCGCGGTCCGGCGATCGAGAAGCTGTCGATGGAAGCGCGGATGACCGTGTGCAACATGTCGATCGAGGCGGGCGCGCGGGCGGGCATGGTGGCCCCGGACGAGACCACCTTCGCCTACCTCGAAGGCCGCCCGCACGCGCCGCGCGGCGCGGACTGGGACGCGGCGGTGGCCTACTGGCGCACGCTGCGCACCGACGACGACGCGGTCTTCGACCACGAGGTCGTCATCGACGCCGCCGCCCTGACCCCCTTCGTCACCTGGGGCACCAACCCCGGCCAGGGCGCGCCGCTGTCGTCGTCCGTCCCCGAGCCGTCCTCCTTCGAGGACGCCAGCGAGCGGCAGGCGGCGCAGAAGGCCCTGGAGTACATGGGCCTGACGCCGGGTCAGCCGCTGCGGGACATCCGCGTGGACACCGTGTTCGTGGGGTCGTGCACCAACGGGCGGATCGAGGACCTGCGCGCCGCCGCCGGCGTGCTGGCGGGCCGGTCGGTCGCCGAGGGGGTGCGGATGCTGGTCGTCCCCGGCTCCGTACGTGTCGCCCTGCAGGCCGTGGAAGAGGGCCTTGACACGGTGTTCACCCAGGCCGGCGCCGAGTGGCGGCACGCCGGGTGCTCGATGTGTCTGGGCATGAACCCCGACCAGCTCGCACCGGGGGAGCGGTCGGCGTCGACCTCCAACCGCAACTTCGAGGGCCGGCAGGGCAAGGGCGGGCGCACCCACCTGGTCTCTCCCCAGGTCGCCGCCGCCACCGCGGTCCTGGGCCGCCTGGCCTCGCCCGCCGACCTGTCCGACACCGCCGCGACCCGAGTGGAGGCCTGAACCCGGCCATGGAAGCATTCACCACGCACACCGGCCGGGCCGTCCCGCTGCGCCGCAGCAACGTCGACACCGACCAGATCATCCCCGCCCACTGGCTGAAGAAGGTCACCCGGGACGGTTTCGAGGACGGCCTGTTCGAGGCCTGGCGCAAGGACCCGCAGTTCGTCCTGCGCAGGCCCGCCTACGAGGGCGCCACGGTGCTGGTCGCGGGCCCGGACTTCGGCACCGGCTCCTCCCGCGAGCACGCCGTGTGGGCCTTGCAGAACTACGGCTTCAAGGCCGTGATCTCCTCCCGGTTCGCCGACATCTTCCGCGGCAACTCCCTGAAGAACGGGCTGCTGACCGTCGTCCTGCCGCAGGAGACGGTGGAGCGGCTGTGGGACCTGGCCGAGACCGACCCGGCCGCCGAGATCACCGTCGACCTCGTCCAGCGCGAGGTCCGCGCCCCGGGCATCACGGCCGGATTCGACCTTGACGACAACGCCCGCTGGCGCCTGCTGGAAGGCCTCGACGACATCAGCCTCACCCTCCGCGACGAGACCGACATCACCGCCTACGAAACCCGCCGCCCCGCCTTCAAGCCCACCACGGTGCGCCTCTGACGCCGCCCGCTCCCCCGGGGGTGCCCCCCGGAACCGCCCTGGACAGCGCCTGTCCCACCCGACGCGCCGCCGGCCCCGTGCCGGCGGCGCGTCGGCGTGTTGGGCCCCTGTGAGGCGACAACTCGCCTCAGATGGCACAATCAGTGCATGGAACGCGACGCCCAACTCGACCTCTACGGGGCCGTCGCCGACCGGCTCAAGGACGCGCACGCGCGGGTGCACGCCCTGCGGGTCCCGGAGGGCGTACGGCTCGCGTTGTCCAGGAAGCTGCTGGTCATCACCGCTGCGGCCAAGCGCGATCTCCCGGGCGCGGCAAGGCGCCTTGACCGGTTGATCAAGGACCTCGACGAGGGCCGCCTCCCCGAAGTGCCCGACTCCGACGGAAGTCCGTGACGGTCGAGTTCGTTGCGGCACAAGGGTGATTAGCCCGTTTCGTGTTTGATTTGCGGTATATATCTGCCTAACGTGCGAAAAGGCTTGAACGCATTCGTTCCAGCAATGTCTCCGAAGGGGAAGACGTGAACAAGGCGCAGCTCGTGGAAGCAATCGCCGACAAGATGGGCGGACGGCAGAACGCCGCCGACGCCGTCGACGCGGTCCTGGACGCGATCGTCCGCGCGGTCGTCGCCGGGGATCGAGTTTCGGTCACCGGCTTCGGCTCGTTCGAGAAGGTCGACCGCCCCGCCCGGTACGCCCGCAACCCGCAGACCGGCGAGCGCGTCCGGGTCAAGAAGACCTCGGTGCCCCGCTTCCGCGCGGGCCAGGGCTTCAAGGACCTGGTGAGCGGCACGAAGAAGCTGCCGCGCGGCGGCGAGGTGTCCGTCCGCAAGGCCCCCAAGGGCAGCCTGACGGGCGGCACCCGCACCACCGCCAAGGCCGCCGCCAAGAAGGCCACCGCGAAGAAGACGGCCACGAAGGCCGCCCCGAAGCGGGCGGCGGCCGCTCCCGCCAAGGCCGCGGCGAAGAAGACCGGCGCGAAGAAGACCACCACGGCGAAGGCCGCGGGCAAGAAGGCGGCGCCCGCCAAGAAGGCCCCGGCCGCGAAGAAGGCGGCCAACACCTCGGCCCCCGCCAAGAAGGCCCCGGCGCGCAAGGCGACCGGGCGCAAGACCACGGCCAAGAAGACCACCGCGAGGAACCGCTGAACCGCTGACCCCACGCGGACGGCGGCGCCACGCGCCGGGCCGGGCTCCCTCGGGGGAGCCCGGCCCGCGGTACGTCCGCGCCCGCGGCGTGTCCGTGTCTGTGGCGTGTCCGCTTCCGCGGCGGCCCGGGTCCACGTCGCCCGCGGTCCGGGTCCGGCGCGGTGCGGTGCGGTGCGGTGCGCGGGGCCGTACGGGCGCAGCCACCGGCGGCAGCCGGAGGCCGGAAGCGGGCCGGGCCCAGGGCGCCGGAAGGCCGGGAGACGAGGAACTGCCGCGCGCGGCGCGGAACCGGGGACCGGCGGCCCCGGACCAGGAACCGCGGACATCCCGGAAGCCTCGGAAATCCCGGAAATCCCGGGTCACCGGGCGAGCGGACCGGACCGGGTCAGAGGGTCTGGAGGGTGACCAGCACGATCTTGCGGCCCTCGCCCCCGGCTCCCGCGCCGCCTTCGACCTCGATGCGCACCCGCTGCCCGGGCCGCAGCAGCCGCAGCCCTCCCGCGTCGAAGGCGGCGGCGTCGAACGGCAGCGGCGTGCCGTCGTCGAGCAGCACGCTGCCCTCCCGGGTGGCGGGGTCGTAGGTGTACGCGGTCGCCTGCATACGGCACACCCTAGCCCCTCGCCCTCGGGCGGCACGGCAAGCCCGGTACGGCGGCCACCCGCCCGGCGCCGGACTCCGCGAAAACCCCGTGTCCACCGTCCACATCCGCGAACGGGCCGCCGCTTCGTACCCGGACGCGGGCAGCGCGAGCCCGGCACCGGACAGGCGCCGGAGACCCGGGAAAACCCGCGCCCATCGGCCGCGGGCGCGAACGGCCGCCGCCTTCGACGTATCGGCCGTGGGCGACGCGGAGCCCGGTTGCGGCCAGGCCCGGGCGAGCGCGCCACGGCGGCGACGCCGTGCGGCGGCCGAAGGCAGCCGGGGTGCCCGGCGCCGCGCGTCGGACCGCGGGCCGGCCCGGAGGGCCCCGGCACGCCTGG
>NZ_JAVSCF010000201.1:0-12094 GCF_031932565.1 Streptomyces sp. B1866 | reverse complement strand
GGGTCCGGCCGCCGGCGGGGGCGGAGGTCGCCGCGACGGCCGGGCCGCCGGCGCCGGTCTCCGCCAGCCGGCGCCGG
The DNA here is from genome assembly GCF_031932565.1 of Streptomyces sp. B1866. Taxonomy (NCBI): domain Bacteria; kingdom Bacillati; phylum Actinomycetota; class Actinomycetes; order Kitasatosporales; family Streptomycetaceae; genus Streptomyces; species Streptomyces sp. B1866. The sequence continues at coordinate 12,017 of NZ_JAVSCF010000201.1, read as the reverse complement.
GCGGCGGCGAGCGCGGCCTCGACGGTCCGGGTGCCGGTCGACACGCACAGCGTGTAGGAGACGTCCGCGAGCCGCTGCCGGGTCTGTTCACCTGCCGGGGCCGCCTGAAGCGCTTCGTACCGTTCGATGAGACTCCGCAGTACCGCCGGGTGGGCCATCAGCACGGCGATCTCCTTTCGCACCAACACGAGTCCGACATGACTGACCGGCGGATACCCGGCGCTCGCCCCGCCATGCCGAATGCGATCCGCGCCACAGCGCCTCCGGAAGGCGGGGGTCCCGCGCGGGCCGCTCCCGGCGCCGGGTAGGGTGGCGCCCGAACACGGTGGTACCGATCGAGGAGGTGAGCCCCATCAACGCAAGGTCAGGTCGGGCGCTCATCCTGCGAGGCCGTCCGGTCCGCTCGGTGTAGCGCGGACCGCGGGAGCGCCCCTCGGCACTCCGGAAGGTCCCTCATGCCGGTTCCCTCTTCGCACTCCTCTTCTTCCTCTTCTTCTTCGTTCTCCTCCTTCTCCGTTTCCGCGTCGCTGCGCGCGGCCGTCGTCACCAGGCTGCGGACGGCCGGTTGCGTCTTCGCCGAGGACGAGGCTCGGCTGCTGGCCACCGCCGCCGGGTCGCGCGAAGAGCTGGCGGCCCTGGTGGACCGGCGTGCCGCCGGCCTGCCCCTGGAACACGTCGTCGGCTGGGCGGAGTTCGGCGGGCTGCGGATAGCCGTGGACCCGGGCGTCTTCGTGCCCCGCCGCCGCAGCGAGTTCCTGGCCCGCCGGGCCGCCGCCCTCGGCCGCCGGGCGGTGGCCGGGGCCGGGCGGGCGGCGGTCGTCGTGGACCTGTGCTGCGGCTCCGGCGCGGTGGGCGCCTTTCTGGGCGACGCGCTGGGCTCGGTGGAGCTGTACGCCGCCGACGTCGACCCGGCGGCGGTTCGCTGCGCGCGCCGCAACGTCGCCCCGTACGGCGGCCGGGTGTACGAGGGCGACCTGTACGCGCCGCTGCCCGCCGCCCTGCGCGGCCGCGTGGACGTCCTGGTCGCCAACGCGCCGTACGTGCCCACCGACGCCGTCGGCCTGCTGCCGCCGGAGGCCCGGCTGCACGAGCCGCGGGTGGCGCTCGACGGCGGCGCGGACGGCCTCGGGGTGCTGCGGCGGGTGATCGCCGGCGCGCCCGGGTGGCTGGCGCCCGGCGGGAGCCTGCTGGTCGAGGCGAGCGAGCCGCAGGCGCCGGAGCTGGCCGAGGCGGCCGCCCGGGCCGGTCTGACACCGCGGGTGGCCGGGTCGGAGGAGCTGAGCGCGACCGTCGTCGCGGCCACCCGTCCCGTGGCGCGGACGGCCCGGCCGCGTTAGCGCGGAACGGGCGGGCCGCGGAGCACGGGCCGCCGGGCCCGGCCCGAGAAGCCGAGCAGCGTACGGGCCGGGCCGGCCGGGTGCGGGCCGGGCCGGAGGCGGGCCCCGGGCCGGGTCCGTACGCCGCCGGGCGGACCCGGGCCGCGGGGCCGGCTCGGCCACGGGGTGGCACTTCCGGCACAGACGCCGGATTTCCTCCGGAAAAACCTTTCCCCGCATTTCCGGCAGGGTGTGCGCCATGCGCTCCACAGCCCGTCCGCCGCCGGCTCCGGCCGCCCCCGCCCGCCAAAAGAAGGGCGAATTCCGACGGTCGTGCGGAAATTTGCGGTGGAATTCCCCCGACTGGGAGGAGCGCACGGCCGCGCACGCGGGGGCTCGCGCACCCCGCCGCGCGCCGAGCGTGATGCGGCGCGTATACGCTGGTAGCGCCCTTGCCGCACCGACCCCGCCCCCGGCGTACGGCGACCGCCCGGCTCCTTCCGGCGCGCCCCCTGCGCACGCCGGAAGGAGCTTGGGGACCGGCCGCCCGATTCCTACACCACGCGAAATTTTGAACATTGTTCCGTTTACTCAGAAATTACCTTCCCGGGAAATGCGGAATCTCTTTCTCCGCCCTACCATCAAGGCCGCGACAGAACCGCGAAAGCGGTGCAGGCGGCATCAGGAACGACAGGAATACCAGATTCCGTTCCACCGGCAGGACCCGGCGAGGAGGCCCGCGCATGAGCACCGAAACCACCCCGTACACCGTCGCCCGGTACTTGGCCCACCGGCTCGACCAACTCGGCATCACCCACCTGTTCGGCGTCCCGGGCAACCACCTCGGCCCGTTCCTGAGCACCCTCAGGGCCGCCGGGGACATCGAGTGGGTGGGCACGCCCACCGAGGGCGGCGCCGGCCAGGCCGCCGACGCGTACGCCCGGATCCACGGCGTCGGCGCCGCCGCCGTCACCTACAGCGTCGGCGCCTTCAACCTGCTCAACGCCTGCGGAGGCTGTTACGCCGAGAAGGTCCCGCTCATCGCGATCAACGCGGCCCCGCCCTACGAGCAGTGGCAGAACCTGCGCGCGATCGGCCTGGTCACCTCGCACATGAGCACCCGTCAGGAGAGCAACCTGGAGGTCTACCGGCAGGTGACCGTCGACGCCCAGGCCATCTCCAACGCGGGCCTCGCCCCGGGCCAGATCGACGCCGCCCTGACCGCCTGCCTGTCCGAGCACGGCCCGGTCTACCTGGAGGTCATGGAGGACGTCTGGGAGGCTCCGTGCGCCGAGCCGGTGGGCGAGATCGTCCCCCGGGCCCGGCCCTTCACCACGGCGAACGCGACCATGCTGACGGCCGCCGTGGACGCGGTCCTGGCGCTGGTCGAGGCCCACCCGGACGAGAACGGCCGGCCGCGCCCGGTGCTGTGGGCCGGCGAGGAGATCGACCGCTACCGGCTCGGCGAGCCGCTGCTGGCCCTGGTGGAGGACACGGGCCTGCCCTTCTGCACCACGGTCGGCGCCAAGGCCGTCGTCTCCGAGGACCTGCCGCAGTTCCACGGCGTGTACAACGGCAAGGCCAGCGACCCGGCCGTGCACTGGATCTTCAAGGAGTGGGCCACCTGCCGGATCGGGCTCGGCGCCTGGTCGACGTCGAAGAACCTCGGCGGCGAGCAGTATCTGGGCACCGACTGGGTGATGGCCTCGCGCGGCGGCGTCAGCGTCGGCACGGCCTACTTCCCCGACGTGCGCCTGGAGCGGCTGGTCCCGGCGCTGCGCGACGCGCTCGTCGCCCGGTACGGCGTGGGCGGCCTGGCCGCCGACTACTACGCGCAGGCCGGCGCGGCGGGCCGGGCCGCGTCCGGCGGCGTGCCCCGGCACGTGCCCGGCAGTCTCGGCGACTTCCGCGTGGCGCTCAGCACCCTGGGGCGGCCGGCCGCGGCGAGCGGCCGGCTCACCTACGACGGCCTCTTCTCGCGGATCAACCAGTTCCTCACCGAGGAGACGCGGGACCCGTGGACGGTCGTCTCGGACGCCGCCTTCTCGCTCATCGGCTCGATGAACCTGACCCTGCCCGCCGGCGGCTACCTCGCGCAGAACAGCTGGCTGTCGATCGGCTGGTCGGTCGGCGCGGCCGCCGGCGCGGTGCTCGCGCCCGAGCGCGACCACACCCGCCCGATGGTGTTCGTCGGTGACGGCTCCTTCCAGGAGACGTGCCAGGAGATCTCCACGCACGTCCGGTGCGGCCTGCCGTCGGTGGTCTTCGTCCTGGACAACCAGAACTTCTACGGCATCGAGCAGATGCTGGTCCAGCCCTGCTACTTCAAGCACAAGGGCCCGTCGGCGAACGGCGCGGACTTCTACAACGAGCTGCACCCCTGGCACTACGAGAGGCTGGCGCAGGTCTTCGCGGGCACCAAGACGCCCGCCACCGGCATCGCGATCGGCAGGGCCGCCGAACTCGACCTGCTGCTGGACCGCCTGGCGGACCCCACCGACCCGGTCAACGCCGGACCGCTGCTGGTACGCGTGCGGCTGGACCGGCACGACTACCCGCGCGCCATGGCGTACAAGGTCGCCGACTGCCCGTAGCGGGTCCGCGGGCCGCCGCCCCGTCAGGCGGGCGGTGCGGTCCGTACGGGCCGGTACGGACCGCACCGCGCCGCGGGCGGCGCCGGCTCTACGCGGCCAGCTCCGCCAGGTCCGCGACGAGCTGGTCGAACTCGGGCAGGGCGAGGACGCGGCGCTGCATCCCGCGGGCCCGGTGGCGGTAGGACGGGTCTTCCAGGACGGTCCGGCAGGCGGCGGTCAGCGTGGGCACGTCGGCCCGCTCCAGGTCGACCCGGACGCCCAGGCCCAGCTCGGCCAGGCGCTCGGCGTTGGCGGGCTGCTCGGCGAAGACCGGCAGGGCGACCATGGGCACGCCGCTGACGAGCGCCTCGCGCACCCCGCTGAATCCGCCGTGCGTCACGAACAGGTCGCAGGCCGGAAGCAGCAGCTGCTGCTGGGCGAACGAGGTCAGGTGCACGTTGTCCGGGCGGGCCCCGGGCCAGTCGGTGGCCGGGTCCCGTTCGGCGCCGATCGCGACGACCGCGGTGACGGGCAGCTCGCCGAGCGCCTCGACGATGCTGTGCAGCACCGTGCTCCGCTCCCCCATCATGAGCGGGGCGATCGAGCCGAGGGTCGCGAGCACCAGCGGCCGGTCGTCGGGCAGCCCGACGACGGCGGGGTCGAGCCGCTGCCCGGCCGGGGTGGCCTGCGGCCGGTAGTACCGCGCGCCGGGGCGGCGCAGGTGCTCGGGGTAGAACGCCTCGGGCACCACGCCGGCGGCCGGGACCCGGAACGGGTGGGCCGGGTCGTCCACCGGGCCGAGGCCCAGGGCCCGCCGCTGCACGTTGATCTCCGCCAGCACCTCCGGGCCGTAGAACTCCGCCAGCGGGGATATGTCGAGCATCGCCCGCGGGATGCCGAGGAGTTCGGCGGCGTAGTAGGCGCCGAACGCGGAGTTCTCCTGCACCAGCAGGTCCGGCTTCCACTCCTCGCAGACGGCGGCCAGGTCCTCGGCGAACATGCGCGCCAGCGGGCCGGCGAAGAGGTTGGCGAGCATGCTGGGCGGCGCGACGTGCGTCTCGACGCCCAGCTTGTCCATGCCGCTGAAGTCGAGGCCGAGCCGCCGGACCGTCTCCTCGTCCTGCCGCACCTCCCCGAGGTCGAGCGCGTTGGGCAGGGTCAGCACCGGCAGACCGGCGCCCTCCACCGCCGGGGCCAGCTTCGACGACGTGGCGACCGCCACCTGGTGGCCGGCGCGCTGCGCCGCCCGGGCGACGGGAACCACCACGGGCATGAGGTGGGAATACTGCGGCGAGGTGCAGAAAATGACGCGCACGACTCATACTCCTTGCGGTGGGGGTGGATCTTCCCAGGCACGGCGGTGACGGCGGCCACCGCTCACCGGAAATTGGCGGCAGGCCGGATTCACGGCCGCGGCACGGGTGGATGCACTGGTCAATGAACATCCTCCCGACCGATCATAACCCCTGCAACAGTCCTGCTCCCGGGCCTTTTTGAGTCAGCGACAGAAGGCGTCCCGGAGGGCCGTCCGCCATTTCCGTGGCCCACATCACGTTTGTGGGGGAACTTTTGGCGGAAGCTAGTTTCGGAACCCGGGAATAGGCGTGTCCGACGGCCGTCGAGCCCCCGGCCGCACACCCCGGACTGCTTTCGGCGGATCTTTTGGGCGTTTAAGGGGACTTGTCCGCCCGAAGGGCGGCGGCGCGGGGACCTGCGGCGCGGAGAGGCGCCGCGAGTTACCGGTCGGGCCTCATTCCGCATGGACGTCGCCGACCGGGAGGAGAGCGCCCGGTGGTGGTGGCAGGTCGCGGCCGACGCGACCTGGCGCGTACCGCGCACCCCGGCCGTCCACGGCCGGTACGGCCGCCGGGCTCAGGCGGCCGTGCCCCGGAACCGGTTGATGTGCGGCAGCAGGCGCTCCCGCTTCTCCGGTTCGGCCACCCCCCAGGCCCTCGCGCGGGGCCGGGCGCGGGGCGGGCGCGGGAACGGCGGTGCGCACGAGGCGTCCGCGCGACGGCGGGGAGCCCGGCGGCACCCGGCGGACGCCGGGGAATCGCCGGTGAGACTACCCAGTGCGGCGGACCGCGATTAACCCCTATCCACCGGTCTCCCGGTCAAGGGTGGCGCCCGGGTCGGCAGGGGTTTTCCGGCGCGCGCGCACGTGGTCGACTGGCGTACGGGCGGTCCCCGTCCACCCGTACGGAACGCGCCGGCGAAAACCGGGGATTCCGCCGCGGAAGCCCGCCGCCCGCGGGCGGCCCGCACGAGCGGTACGGGCCCCGGAAGGCGCGGAAGCCGAAACAGCGAGGAGCTTTCGTCACCGTTCGAGAAAGGCAGCCCGCCATGTCGCTACCAGACGTGAACGTCGTGTTGTGCGGAGGTCCGGCCGTGCGGTATCCGGACGCGGACCGGCTCCGCTACCTGCCGGACACGGCGTCCGCGCTGAAGCTGGAGCGGGGAGACCGCTACGAGCACTTCGAGCCGACGGCGGAGACCGTCGAGCACGACGGGCGGCGGCTGCTGGTCTTCGCCTGGACCCGGCACACCTACATGGCCGAGTAGGCGCGCGGAACCGGACCGGTGACGGAGCGGCAGAGCCGTCGCATTCCCGCCCGAACACCGGTCCACCGGCCCCGGCCCGGTACGCGAATGCCTGCGCGTACCGGGCCGGGGCGTGCGGGAGCACCTGGCCGGCGGGTCCGCCGACGGGTCCTGCGGGGCCCTCAGACGATCTCGCTCACCTCGAACTGGAGGTCGATCGGCAGCTGCTGGCGCCCGCCGATCTTCAGCTTCCGGTAGACCCGGGTGAGGTGCTGCTCCACCGTGCTGACGGTGATGTAGAGCCGCGAGGAGATGTCCCGGTTGGTGTAGCCGCAGGCCGCCAGCACCGCGACCCGCTTCTCGGAGTCGCTGAGCTTGGCGTCCCGGGTGTCGACGGCCGCCCGCTCGGCGCCGCGGTCCTCCCACGGCTCCTCGTCGTGCTCCAGGCGCATCCGGTCGCACAGCGGCTGCGCCCCGCACTCCCTGGCGAGCTGCCAGGCGCGGCGGGAGGCCGTCGTCGCCTGCGCGGCGTCGCCGAGCCGCTTGTGGGTCTCGCCCAGCTCGCACAGGGCGCGCGCCAGCTCGTAGCGGTCGCCCGCGTGCTGGAGCTGGGACACGGCGCGGGTGAGCAGCGGCAGCCGCTCGTGCGGGTCGGCCGTGGCGGCGAGCAGGCGCAGCGAGACGCCGCGCGCCCGGCTGTCGCCGTCCTTGACCTTCGACAGCTGCTCGTTGATCAGCCGCTCGGCCTCCGTCCGGTCGCCGAGCTGGATCAGCACCTCGGCGGCGTCGCCGCGCCAGGGCATCCACGCGGGCTGGTCCAGTCCCCAGCCCCGCGCCATCCGGCCCACGGTCAGGAAGTCGTCGAGCGCGACGCTGAGCCGGTTGGTGGCGAGGTTGTACAGGCCCCGGGCGCGCAGGTAGAGCAGGCCGTACGCGCTGCCGAACAGGGACTCGGGGGCGGGCTGGTTGAGCTTGCGCGCGCCCGCCTCGTAGTCGCCCGTCATGGTCTGGGCCATCACCTGGAGCGCCACCAGCCCGCCGGACAGCACGCTGCCCTTGCGCTCGGCGAGGCGGCTGAGCCCCGCCCGGGTGTAGGACAGGGCGTCCTCCGGGTTGCCCTGGAAGAGGGCGGCCGCGGCCCGCAGGCCGGCGAACTGCGCGTACCACCCGGAGGCGTCGCGCCGGACGGTCTCCTTCAGCAGCAGCTCGCACCAGTAGCGCGCCTTCTCGGTCCGGCCCGCGAACATCAGTGACGTGATCGCGACGCGGATGGGCTCCAGCGTCGAGTCGGTCAGGACGGAGCGCTGCAGCAGCTCCTCGGCCTCGGCGGCCGTCCCCTCCCTGTCGGCGCCTAGGTAGGCGGACCAGGCCACCGAGTACGCCGCGTCCGGATCGGTGCCCGCCGGCCGCGCGGTGGGGGCGCCGCCGGCCGTCCGCTGCCGGCCGCGGACGCGGCCGTCGGCCCACGGAAGGAACGATTCAACGATGAGAGCGACGGCCGGGGCGGCGGCGGTCCCCACGCGGCCGGCCGCGTCGGCGGTGCCGACGGAGGCCGCCCGCAGGGCGGCGAGCACCTCGCCCGCCTCCCCGATCCTGCGGTGCCCGACGAACAGGTCGGCCAGCGGACCGTACTGCGAGCGGGGCAGCTCTCCGGCGCGCAGGGCGCACAGCAGCTCGTCGGCGATCTTCTCGGCGCCGACCGGGTTGTTGCGCCGCATGACGACTGCGGTGCGGATCCTGATCTCGGCGCGCGCCTGCGCGTCGGCGCAGAAGCGGTGGGCCAGGCGCAGGTACTCCACCGCGAGCCGGTCGCGGTCGTCGGCCAGCACCTCCTCCGCCGCGTCCCGGAGCACCGGCACGCCCCAGGGCTCGGCCACGTGCCGGGCGGCCTGGAGGTGGGGGGCGATCCGGGAGGCGGGAGCGCCGTCGGCGTACAGCAGGGCCGCGGCGCGCTGGTGCAGCTCGCGCCGGTAGACCGGGTCCATGGCGTCCAGGACGCCGGCGCGCGCCGTCGGGTGGCGGAAGCGGCAGTCGTCGATCACGCCCGCGGCCCGCAGGGCGCGCACGCCCTGGGCCACCGAGAGGCGGGGCAGGTCGCACAGCCTGCCCAGCGAGTCGACCGAGGCCGCCTCGCCGAGGACGGCGAGGCCGTCGGCGACCTTGGCGGCCATCGGGCCGCTGCGGTCGAGGCAGGTGAGCACGGCGTGGGCGAATGTTTCGCCGGCCATGGGCTCCAGCAATTCCACGTGTGTTCCCGGCACAGACACCGTCGCGTAATCCTCCTGCAATGCGCGCATGAGAAGAGGATTGCCGCCGGTGACCGCGTAGAAGTCGTCCACCGTGGACCCGTCCGGCGCCGGGTGGGCGTGGCCGGCCAGCATTTCGGCCACGTCGGCCCGGTCCAGGCAGTTGAGCCGGATGCGCTGGAAGTTCGGCTGGCGCAGCAGCTCGGTGCGGTACGCGGGGTCGCGCTGACGGTAGTACAGGGCCTCCGTGAAGACCATCATCAGCTGCGTGGAGCGGCTGCGCCCCGCGATATAGAGCAGGTATTGCAAAGATGTCGCGTCCACGTGCTGGAGATCGTCCACCCCGATCATCACAAGCCGCGTGCGCACGATGTCGTGCACGGCCGCGCAGACCTTCTGCATTCGCGCCGTACGGGCCGGCGCGGTGTGGTCGGCGGCGCGCGCGTCGACGGTCGCCTGGTCCTCGTCCAGCAGCGTGTGCAGGCGGCGGGCGGCGTCCGCGGGCAGCGCCGGACTGTCCGCCAACTGCCGCATCACACCCAGCGGGAGAGAACTCTCCGACCGCAGCGCGGCCGCTCTGAGCACCACGGCCCCAGCCGCCGAGGCGGTGGCGGCGAGCGCTTCCAGCAGCTCGCTCTTGCCGCAGCCGACCGGGCCCTCTATGACAACGGTTCTCGCCTTGTTCGATGCGCATTCAGTCAGGGCGGATTTCAGTTTCCTGAGTTCTGCGTCCCTACCGATCATCAGCATACAGAACCTTTACCCCCGAATTTCCCGCCGACCGTGACTGAAATGGCCCTCACCAGCTCAGGAAAAGGGCCGCGGCGACCGTTCCGCGGTCGCCGCAATTCAAACGAATGGTCGCTTCGTCTTCCCGGCCGGGGTCCTCTACTAGACGGCCGCTACTGATGAAACCCCTGAGACAGTGCCGCTGTCAACTAGCGGCCATGGTTGCCTATCACTGTTAAATGCGCGTGAATCCGAAGTGGGCAAATCGCGCTATTTCGCTTGTAGCCGATCATGGGGGGTGGACTTCGGTCACGGGACGCGACGGTAAACTCACCCTGCGCGCAAAGAGCCGATCTACCCGCCTCCTGCGCCGCGCCTCATGAAAACGCAAAGGAACCGTCAGCACCGCGACAAGGGGCCGCGTCCGCCCGGATACGGGCGGTGAAACGACCGACCGGCCCCGACCACAGGGGGCGCCGGGACCCGCTCAGGGGTCCNCCGACCACAGGGGGCGCCGGGACCCGCTCAGGGGTCCCCTTCCCCGCCCGTTCCCGGCTATCCTTCCAGCGTTAATTCATTGGCGGTGGAATTCTCGGGCCGTCCCGCACCCGCCGCCCCGCCGTCCCCACCAGCCCCTGCCGTGCCGACGGGCCGGCCGCCCCGACCGGGCGCCGGCCGCGGAGCCTGGCCTTCCGCGATTTTTCCCCCCTAGAGCCACCCGCGGACACCCCTAACCTCACCGTCTGGGACCGAAGTCCCCCACCTCGTGGCCGACCCGGCGGGACGGGCCCCGGGGCCGGGCCGCCCGGAGCGGCCCGCGGCCAGTCCTGCCGCCCGGGACCGCGGCCCGCCGGAGCCGGCCCGGTAGGGGGCGGGGCGTGGCTCCTGGCATGCGAAGTAGGGGGCGGGGGCAGCGAAAAAGGTGGCACTTCCCGCTCTACCGTGGTGCCCCTGGGAGCCACTTCCCGCCTACCGTGGTCAGGTGCGCCTCGACCGGTCTGCCGGGAGGCCGGGAAGGAGCGACGAAAGGGACGAGATGCGATTCCGCGTTCTGGGTCCGCTGGAGGTGTCCGGGTCCGGGCCCGCCCCGCCGGTCGGCGCGCACCTGCCCGCCAAGCTCCGCGTGGTGCTCGGCGCGCTGGCGGTGCGCGCGGGCCACGTCGTCTCGGTCGACAGCCTGATGGACGAGCTGTGGGGGGACCAGCCGCCCCGTACGGCCGTCACCACCCTCCAGGTGTACGTCTCGCAGGCCCGCAAGCTGCTGCACCGCCTCGACCCGAAGGCCGGCCGCGACGCGCTGGCCACCCGACGCCCCGGCTACCAGCTGCGGCTGGGCCCCGGCCAGCTCGACCTGACCGCCTTCGAGCACCTGCACGCGCGCGGCCGCGCGGCCATGGACAGCCGCGACTACGAGGCCGCGGCCGACCTGCACGCCAAGGCGCTGGACCTGTGGCGCGGCCCGCTGCTGTCGGACACCCCGCACGGCCCGCTGCTGGAGTACGCCGCCGTACGGCTCGGCGAGCTGCGCATCGCCGCCCTCGAACAGCGCCTGCACGCCGACCTGCGCCTGGGCCGGCACCGGGAGGTGGTCGGCGAGTTGCAGGCGCTGGCGCGCGACTTCCCGCTGCGCGAGGAGTTCCACGCGCACCTGATGGTGGCCCTGTACCGCACCGGCCGCCAGGCCGAGGCCCTGCACGCGTTCGCCCGGCTGGACCGCACCCTGCGCGACGAGCTGGCCATCGAGCCGGGCCGCCGGCTGCGGCGGCTGCGGCGGCGCATCCTGGAGGGCGACCCGACGCTGCTGTACCCGGGTTCGCCCGGCGCCGCCGCCCCGGCCCCGCCGGCCCCGTCGGCCCCGCCTGCCGCCGCCGTCCGCCCGCCCAGCGCGCTGCCCGCGCCCGACCCGCTGTTCACCGGGCGGGCGGACGCGCTGGCCGCGGTGGTCGACGCGCTGCTGCGCGCCGCGCTCACCGGCGGCCGGGTGGTGGTCACCGGCATGGCGGGCGTGGGCAAGACCGCCCTGGCGCTCGCCGCGGCGCACCGCACGGAGGCGCTGTTCCCCGACGGCCGGGTCCTGCTCCCGCTGCGGTCCGCGGCCGGTGAGGCGCTCGGGCCCGGCGAGGCCCTGGGCCGGCTGCTGCGCCACCTGGGCGCGCCCGACCCGCTGCCCGCCGACGAGGCGGAGCGGCGCGCCCTGCTGCCGCGGCTGCTGGCCGGGCGGCGGATCCTGCTCGTACTGGACGACGCCGCGAGCGCCGAACAGCTGGCGCCGCTGCTGCCCGCCGCGCCCGGCAGCGCAGCGCTGATCACCTGCCGCCGGCTGCCGGACGGCCTCGACGGCGACCCGCCCGTGCTGCTCGGCGTGCCCGGCCCGGACGAGGCGCGGCGGATCTTCGAGGCCGCCTGCGGGCGGCACCGGGACGCCGACGCGGGCACCCGGCGCCACCACCCCGCGGCGGGCCCGTACGCCCCGTACGACCAGGACGACCTGTACGAGGACGCCGCCGGTCCCGGCGCCGCGGGCTCCGGCGCGGACCCGGCGGCCGGTGCGGCCGCGCGGGCGGCCGCCGACCCGCCGGACCGGGCCGTCGCCGACGTCGTGGAGCTGTGCG
>NZ_JAVSCF010000200.1:0-12130 GCF_031932565.1 Streptomyces sp. B1866 | reverse complement strand
CGTCGGCCCGCGCGGGGCCGTCGCCGGGCCGCGCGCCGCCCGCGCGGGGCCGCACGCCGGGGCCGGGGCGCAGGGTGGAGGCGACGGCGCCCTCGGTGCCCGTGCCGTCCGTACGGAAGCCGACGCGCACCGTGCCGGGCGCGCCGGAGTCAGGCCCCCGCCCGCCGACCGGTGCGAGGCGGCGGGCCCCGCGCCCGTCGAGGACGTCGGTCACGGTCGCCTCGCCGGTCCAGTGCGGGGTCATGCGCAGCCGTACGGCGCCCATGTGCGGGTCCGTACGGTCGGCGACGACGTCGTAGACCAGGTCGGTGGCGCGGCCGTCGGGAGCGGTCCAGGTGAGCGCGGTACGGACCAGGCCGCAGCGCAGGTGGAGGGTCTGGCGGTAGCGGGATATCCGCGCGGGCGGGGTGGCGGCGGAGAAGGTCTGCCCGGCCGCGGTCACGTCGAGTGCGGTCCAGGTCGGGATGGCGGCGGCGACCTGGCGGTTTCCGGCCGTGTGCGCGTCCCGCGCGTACAGCCCGGCGACGAGGGAGCCGTCGTACCGGGGCGTGTACAGCGGCCAGCCGGTCTTCTCGCCCGTGGCGGCGTATCCGGTGCCCTGCGGCGGCACGCGCTGGCCGAGGTAGCCGTTGCCGACGTACGCGCGGAAGGCGGCGTCCGGTCCGGAGGCGCCGGCGCGCGAGGACGACAGCGTCCAGCCCGCTCCGTCCGGCTGCCGGTCGCACGGTGCCGGGTGGGAGGCGGCCGGGGCGCCGGGGCCCGCGGCCTCCGGAACGGCCGGCGCGGCCGCGACGAGGACGGCCGCGAGGAGCGGGCCGGTGAGCCGGGTGGGCCGTGGGGGGAGCCTCATCCTTCTCCGCCGTGGGGTCGCCGGTGACGGTCGCGGCGACTGTATCGCGGACGGAACAGGGCCACCCCTTGAGCGTCGCCGCTCCTCGTGTACCCCGCGGCCGTCGGCGCATCCCTGCCCGTCGGCGCCGGTCAGGGGCAGCAGACGCGGGCCGGCGGCCCGGCCGGGCGGCCGGCCCCGCGGCGCCGGGGCGGAGCGCGGCGCGCCCTGTCCGCCTTTCCGGGCGGCACGCGGGTGACAATGTCGCCATGCCGATACCTCGCTCCGCGCCCTCCCGCGCCGAACTGATCGACCATCTCGTCCGCACCCGGATCGCCGGGGACGTGGCCACGCCCCGGGCCAACAACCTCGCCCACTACCGCAAGCTGGCCAACGGCGACCGCCACTACTGGCTCGGTCTCGAACTCGGCGACCGCTGGACGGACGAGCAGGACGTGCTGGCGGTCATGGCCGAGCGCTGCGGCGTGGTCGACGACCCGGACTTCCGGGTGGGGCAGGACACCATCGACCCGGAGCTGACGGTCGGTGCGCTGGACCGGATGGCGGCGGCGCTGCGGAAGGCGGCCGAGGACCGCAAGCGCGTGCTGTTCGCCACCGGTCACCCGGGCGGGCTGCTGGACGTGCACCGGGCCACGGCCGCGGCGCTGCGGGCGGCCGGGTGCGAGATCGTGGAGATACCGGGCGGTCTGACGGCCGACGAGGGGTACGTGTTCCAGTTCGCCGACGTGGCGATGCTGGAGCGCGGCGCCACCCTGTGGCACACCCACTCCCCCGCGCCGATGGCCGCGATCCTCGACGCGCTGGAGCGGGAGGGACGGCCGCTGCCGGACCTGGTGGTCGCCGACCACGGCTGGGCCGGGTGCGCGGGGCAGCGGGGCATCGACGCGGTGGGGTACGCCGACTGCAACGACCCGGCGCTGTTCCTGGGCGAGGCGGAGGGCACGCTGGCGGTCGTGGTGCCGCTGGACGACCACGTGACCAACCCCCGCTTCTACGACCCGATGACCGCCTACCTGCTGGACGCGGCGGGGCTGTCGGACAGATGACTCCCGGCCCGGGCGCGTCCGCGTCGTACGGGCCCGAGCCGGGCGCACCCGCGGCTGCCGGGCGGCTCTCCGGCGGCCTCGAAGGCTTCGGCGGTTGGGTGGCTTGGTGGCCTGGGTGGCTTCAGCGGCGGGCACGCGGGATGCGCACCACGCCCTCCTGCACCACGGACAGGGCCAGCTGCCCGTCGGCGGTGAAAATGCGGCCCCGCGCGAGGCCGCGGCCGCCTGACGCGGACGGGCTCTGCTGGTCGTACAGCAGCCACTCGTCCGCCCGGAACGGACGGTGGAACCACATGGCGTGGTCGAGGCTGGCGCCCACCACGTCGCCCACCAGCCAGCCGCCGCGGCCGTGCGCGATGAGGACGGAGTCGAGCAGCGTCATGTCGGAGACGTAGGTCACCAGGCTGGCGTGCGTGAGCGGGGTGTCGGAGGCGCCGTCCAGTTTGCCGTTGATCCGGAACCAAACCTGCGACTTCCCCTCCCGCTGCTCGCCGATGCTGCCGAATGGCGGCGGATTGACGTACCGCAGGTCGACGGCGCCGCGGGCCTTCAGGACGCGCTCGACCGTGTCCGGCAGCGGGAACAGGTGCGCGTACCGGGGCAGCAGTTCGGCCGCCGAGGGCAGCGACAGCGGGTCGGGTACGGGCGGCATCGGCTCCTGGTGCTCCATTCCCTCCTCGTGTACCTGGAAGGACGCGGACAGGTGGAAGATCGGCTGCCCGCGCTGGACGGCCACCACCCGGCGGGTGGTGTAGGAGAAGCCGTCGCGGATGCGGTCCACGGTGTAGACGATGGGCACCGTGGGGTCGCCGGGCAGCAGGAAGTAGGCGTGCAGCGAGTGGACGGTGCGGTCGTCGCGGACGGTACGGCCCGCGGCGGCCAGGGCCTGGGCGGCGACCTGCCCGCCGAACACGCGCGGCACGATGATGGCCGACTGGTTGGTGCCTCGGAAGATGTCCTGGTCTATCTGTTCGAGATCGAGCAGATCGAGCAGGTCGTGAAGTGCCTCTGTCATAGTCCAGGGAGTGTTGCAGACCTGTCTGAACGGTCGGATGGCCGGGCGTCCGCCGTCGGCGGACGCCCGGCCCGGGCCGCTCACAGGCCCATCGACTTCGCGATGATCGTCCGCATGACCTCGCTGGTGCCGCCGTAGATGCGGTTGACGCGGGCGTCGGCGTACAGGCGGGCGACGGGGTACTCCATCATGTAGCCGTAACCGCCGTGCAGCTGGAGGCACTTGTCGATGATCCGGCCCGCGGTCTCGGTGCTGAACAGCTTGGCGGAGGCGGCGTCGGCGGGCGTGAGCTCGCGCGCGTCGTGCGCCTCCAGGGCCCGGTCCACGACCGCCTGCACCGCGTCGAGTTCGGCCTTGCAGTCGGCGAGAACGAACTTGGTGTTCTGGAAGTGGGCGACCGGCTTGCCGAAGACGGTCCGCTCCCGCACGTAGTCCTTGGCGAAGTCCACGGCCGCGGCCGCCTGCGCGTACGCGCCGATGGCGATGCCCAGCCGCTCCTGGGGCAGGTTGTGGGTCAGGTACTCGAACGCCCGGCCCTCCTCGCCGAGGCGGTCGGTCACCGGCACGTGGACGTCGGTGAACGACAGCTCGGCGGTGTCGGTGGCGTGCTGGCCGAGCTTCTCCAGCTTGCGGCCGACCGCGTAGCCCTCGCTCTTGGTGTCGACCACGAGGATGGAGATGCCGCCGCGCCGGTCCTCCGGGCTGGGGGGCGCGGTGCGCGCGCAGACCAGGACCCGGTCGGCGAGCGCGCCGCCGGTGATGAAGGTCTTGGCGCCGTTGAGGACGTAGTGCGTGCCGTCCTCCGACAGCTTCGCGGTGGTCCGCATGCCGGCCAGGTCGGAGCCGGTGCCCGGCTCGGTCATGGCGATGGCGGTCATCATGTCGCCGCTGACGAAGGGCGGCAGCCAGCGCTGCTTCTGCTCCTCGGTGGCGTACTTGAGCAGATACGGCAGGCACAGCGCGGTGTGCACGCTGCTGCCGCCGAAGCTCACTCCCGCGCGGGCCAGCTCCTCGGTGATGACGGCGTTGAACTTGAAGCTCTTCTCGCCCGCGCCGCCGTACTCCTCGGGGACCTCGATGCCGAAGACGCCCAGCTCGCCCAGCTTCTTGTAGAAGTCGCGCGGCGGGTGGCCGGCCTGCCGCCACTGGTCGAAGTGCGGGGCGACCTCGGCCGCGATGAAGTCGCGGATGGTCTGCCGGAACGCCTCGTGGTCCTCGCTGAACACCGTGCGCCGCATGGTGCGCACCGCCCTTCTGTGCGGCCGGGCGGCCCCGCCGGGGAGGCGGCCGCTCGCCCTGGGATTGCTCGATCGATGGTCGCGGCGCCCGCCGGCCGGTCGCACGACACACCGACTAAGCGCTTGCTCAGTGAAGCTACCCGCGCCCGGCCGCCCTGTCCAGAGCCGTCCCGGGCGCGGGTTCCCGACCGGGCCGGGACCATGCCGCGAGGTCAGGGGCGAGCCGGCGCGGGAGCGGGAAGCACCGGCGCCGGGGAGCCGCAGGCGGCCTCGAACGCACCGAGCGCGAGACGGCGCAGCAGCGTGGCCATGGCGGCGCGGTCCGGCAGGGCGCTGCGGCGGCTGAGGTGCGGGGTGGAGTTGAGCAGCCCGAACACGGCGTGCACGCAGGCGCGCGCCTCCGCCTCGGCGGGCTCGGGGTAGACCGTGCGCACGACCTCGACCCACAGCTCCACGTACTGCCGCTGGAGGGACCGCACCAGCTTGCGGTCGCTGTCGCGGAGCCGGTCCAGCTCCCGGTCGTGGAGGGTGATCAGGGGCCGGTCGTCCAGGGCGAAGTCGATGTGGCCCTCGACCAGCGAGTCCAGCACGGCCGCCGGCCCGTGGCCCGCCTCGGCGGCCTCGGCCACCCGGCGCCTGCCGCCGGTCAGCAGGCGGCCGCTGATGCCGACCAGCAGCTCGGCCAGCATCGCCTCCTTGCCGGGGAAGTGCCGGTACAGGCCGGGGCCGCTGATGCCGACCGCCGCGCCTATCTCGTCGACGCCGACGCCGTGGAACCCGCGCTCGGCGAACAGGCGGGCCGCTTCGCCGAGGATCTGCTCGCGACGGGAGGGGGCGGGGGCTCGCATGCTCATGAAATCGATTCTAGACAGGGCGGTTAGCAGCCGTTAACCTGTGGGATGTAGTTAACGAGCGCTAACATGGGGGAGGGAGCTCGCAGCCATGGACCAGGCACCGGTGCTGGGCAGCACCGCCGACCAGGCGTCCGACGCCTGGCGGGCCAACGAGGCCGCGCACCGCGAGCTGGCGGCGCGGCTGCGGGAGAAGCTGGCCGCCGCGCGGCTGGGCGGCGGCGAGCAGGCCCGGGCCCGGCACGCCGCGCGCGGCAAGCTGCTGCCCCGGGACCGGGTGGACACCCTGCTGGATCCAGGCTCGCCGTTCCTGGAGCTGGCGCCGCTGGCGGCCGACGGGATGTACGGCGGCCAGGCGCCCGCCGCCGGGGTCATCGCCGGAATCGGGCGGGTCGCGGGCCGCCAGGTGATGGTCATCGCCAACGACGCCACGGTCAAAGGCGGCACGTACTACCCGATGACGGTCAAGAAGCACCTGCGCGCCCAGGAGGTGGCGCTGGAGAACCGGCTGCCGTGCGTGTACCTGGTCGACTCCGGCGGTGCCTTCCTGCCCATGCAGGACGAGGTCTTCCCCGACCGGGACCACTTCGGACGGATCTTCTACCACCAGGCGCGGATGTCGGGAGCCGGCATCCCCCAGGTCGCGGCGGTGCTCGGGTCCTGCACGGCCGGCGGGGCGTACGTGCCGGCGATGAGCGACGAGGCCGTGATCGTGCGCGGCCAGGGCACGATCTTCCTCGGCGGGCCGCCGCTGGTGAAGGCGGCCACCGGCGAGGTGGTCACCGCGGAGGAGCTGGGCGGCGGCGAGGTGCACTCCCGGGTCTCCGGCGTGACCGACCACCTGGCCGAGGACGACGCGCACGCGCTGCGGATCGTGCGCACGATCGTCTCCACACTGCCGGAGCGCCGCCTGCCGCCGTGGCCGGTGGCCGCTCCCGAGGAGCCCGCGGTCGACCCCGCGGGGCTGTACGGGGCGGTGCCGGCGGACCCGCGCACGCCCTACGACGTGCGGGAGGTGATCGCGCGGCTGGTCGACGGGTCGCGGTTCGCCGAGTTCAAGTCCGAGTTCGGGACGACGCTGGTGACGGGCTTCGCCCGCATCTGGGGCCACCCGGTGGGCATCGTCGCCAACAACGGCATCCTGTTCTCCGAGTCCGCCCAGAAGGGCGCACACTTCATCGAGCTGTGCGACCAGCGCGGCATCCCGCTGCTCTTCCTGCAGAACATCTCCGGCTTCATGGTCGGCCGGGCCTACGAGGCGGGCGGCATCGCCAAGCACGGCGCCAAGATGGTCACGGCCGTGGCGTGCACGCGCGTGCCCAAGCTGACGGTCGTCGTCGGCGGCTCGTACGGCGCGGGGAACTACTCGATGTGCGGGCGCGCCTACTCCCCCCGCTTCCTGTGGATGTGGCCGAACGCGAAGATCTCGGTGATGGGCGGCGAGCAGGCCGCGGCCGTCCTCGCCACCGTCAAGCGCGACCAGCTCGCGGCGCGCGGCGAGGAGTGGAGCGCGCCGGACGAGGAGGCGTTCCGCGCCCCCATCCGCGCGCAGTACGAGACGCAGGGCAGCGCCTACTACGCCACGGCACGGCTGTGGGACGACGGCGTGATCGACCCTCTGGAGACCCGCACCGTGCTGGCCCTGGCCCTGACCGCGTGCGCCAACGCGCCCCTGCCCAGCAGGGCGGAGGCCGAGCCCGCCGCCTCCGGCTACGGCGTCTTCCGGATGTGAGGGGTGAGGCTGTGAGGAGGGGAGCGATGTTCGAGGCCGTCCTGGTGGCCAACCGCGGCGAGATCGCGGTCCGGGTGATCCGCACGCTGCGGCGGCTGGGCGTGCGCGCGGTCGCCGTGTTCAGCGACGCCGACGCCGGGGCCCGGCACGTCCGGGAGGCGGACACGGCGGTGCGCATCGGGCCCGCGTCCGCCGCCGGGAGCTACCTGTCCGCCGAGCGGCTGCTCGACGCGGCCGCGCGTACGGGCGCCCAGGCCGTGCACCCCGGCTACGGCTTCCTCGCCGAGAGCGCCGCGTTCGCCCGGGACTGCACCGCCGCGGGGCTGGTGTTCATCGGCCCCCCGGCCGATGCCGTCGAGCTGATGGGCGACAAGATCCGCGCCAAGGAGGCGGTGCGCGCGGCGGGCGTCCCCGTGGTGCCCGGCTCCACCGGCAGCGGGCTGACCGACGACCAGCTCGCGCGGGCCGCACGGGACATCGGCCTGCCCGTGCTGCTGAAGCCGTCCGCGGGCGGCGGCGGCAAGGGCATGCGGCTGGTGAGCGCCGAAGCGCGGCTCGCCGAGGAGATCGCCGCCGCGCGGCGGGAGGCCCGGGGCGCCTTCGGCGACGACACCCTGCTGGTGGAGCGCTGGGTGCAGCGGCCCCGGCACATCGAGATCCAGGTGCTGGCCGACGGCCAGGGCGGCGTGGTCCACCTCGGCGAGCGCGAGTGCTCCCTCCAGCGCCGCCACCAGAAGATCATCGAGGAGGCGCCGAGCCCGCTGCTGGACGCGGGCACGCGGGCGGCCATGGGCGAGGCCGCCGTGCGGGCGGCCCGGGCCTGCGGGTACACGGGCGCGGGCACGGTGGAGTTCATCGTGCCGGGCACCGGCCCCGGCGCGGCCGGGGGCGGCGAGGGGCCCGACTACTACTTCATGGAGATGAACACCCGCCTCCAGGTCGAGCACCCCGTCACCGAGTTGGTCACCGGCGTGGACCTGGTGGAGTGGCAGGTGCGGGTCGCGGCCGGGGAACCGCTGCCCTTCAGGCAGGACGACGTGACGCTCACCGGGCACGCGGTCGAGGCCCGCATCTGCGCGGAGGCCCCGCGCCGGGCGGGCGACGCGGTGGACTTCCTGCCCTCGGCGGGCACCGTGCTGGCCGTGGGCGAGCCGGAGGGAGAGGGCGTGCGCGTCGACTCCGGCCTGTCCCCCGGCGCCCGGGTCGGCACGGCCTACGACCCGATGCTGGCCAAGGTGATCGCGCACGGCCCGGACCGCCCGACCGCCCTGCGCCGCCTGCGGGCCGCCCTGGCCCAGACGGCGGTGCTGGGCGTGGAGACCAACACCGGCTTTCTGCGTCGCCTCGCCGCCCATCCGGCCGTCGCCGCGGGAGACCTGGACACCGGCCTGGTGGACCGGGAGGGGCACACGCTGGTGCCCGGCCGGATCCCGGACGAGGTGTACGCGGCGGCCGCGCTGCTGCGACAGGCTGCGCTGGAGCCGTCCACGCCCGGCGGCGGGCAGGCCGGGACGGGCGGGACGGGCGGAGGCACGGGGCCGGGCGGGACGGGCGCGGGCCCCGGGCCGGGCGGATGGGTGGACCCGTTCTCGGTACCGTCCGGCTGGCGGCTCGGCGGCCAGGCCGCGTGGACCACACACCACCTGCGGGTTCCGGGCCACGAGCCGGTGCGGGTCCGGGTGCGGGGCCTGGCCGCGGACGCGGAGGTCCGCGTCGAGCGACCGGAGGAGGCGGCAGAGGCCGCCGGGGCGGGCGGCTTCCCGCCGGTCCGGGCCCGGCTGGGCTCCGGACGGCCGGGAGCGACGGGTTCCACCACGGGGGACGGCCCGGCCAGGGGCATTCCCGCGTCCCCGGCGATCCCCGCTCCGACCGTCTCGTTCGTGGCCGCCCCCTCTCCGGCCCTCGCCTCTCCGGCCCTCTCGGCCGCGGCTCTCCCCTCTGCGGCCGACCCCGGTCCGTCGTCCGGCGCGCCGACGGGCGGACTGAGCGCCACGGGGCGCGTCACGGTCGAGTTCGACGGCGTCACCCACACCTTCCTCGTCGCCCGCGCGCCGGACGGCGCGTGGCTCGGGCGCGACGGGGACGCCTGGCACGTCACCGGCCACGACCCTGTGGCGGCGGCCCTGCGCGGCGGCGCGGCGGCCGCCCACGCCGGGGCGCTCACGGCGCCGATGCCGGGCACTGTCACGGTGGTCAAGGCGGCCGTCGGAGAGAAGGTGACGGCGGGACAGAGCCTGCTGGTGGTCGAGGCGATGAAGATGGAGCACGTCGTCCGCGCTCCGCACGACGGGACCGTCACCGCGGTCGAGGTGGCCCCCGGCAGCACGGTCGCCATGGACCAGCCGCTGGCCGTCGTCACCCCGCTCGACGCCCCGACCGGGCCTGACACCTCACCCGGTCCTGACGCCCCGGCCGGTCCTGACGCGTCACCCGGCCCTGACGCCCCGTCCGCGGCGGACGTCATGGCCGGGCCTGNCGCGTCACCCGGCCCTGACGCCCCGTCCGCGGCGGACGTCATGGCCGGGCCTGACTCCCGGGCCGATCCCGGTGCGCCCGGCCGGCCCGGCGCCCCCGCTGATCCCGGCCGGCACCGCACCCCCGGCGGCTCCGGCCAGTACGGCGCCTCAGACGAACCCGGCCGAACGGGCACCGCCGCCCGGCCAGGCGCCGCTGCCGAGCCAGGCCCTCCGGCCGGGTCGGCCACTCCCGGTGGGCCCGGTGCCGGGGCGGGTCTCGCCGCCCCCGCCGAGTCCCGAGCCCGGTCCGAGGGAGGTGCGTGATGACGGCGATCCGCACCCTCCCCATGGCCGTCCCCGCTTCCGGTCTGCCCGGCCGGGTCCGCATCCACGAGGTGGGGCCCCGGGACGGGCTGCAGAACGAGCAGGCGGTCGTACCGGTGGAGGTGAAGGCCGAGTTCGTACACCGGCTCGCCGACGCGGGGCTGACCACCATCGAGGCCTCCAGCTTCGTCCACCCCCGGTGGGTGCCCCAGCTGGCCGACGCCGAGGAGCTGCTGCCGCTGCTGTCGGACGTGGCCGCCCGACTCCCGGTGCTCGTGCCCAACGAGCGCGGCCTGGACCGCGCGCTCGCGCTGGGTGCGCGGGAGGTGGCCGTATTCGGCAGCGCCACCGAGTCGTTCGCCAGGGCCAATTTGAACCGGACGGTGGACGAGGCGCTGGAGATGTTCCGGCCGGTGGTCGCCCGGGCGCGGGCGGCCGGGTGCTTCGTGCGCGGCTATCTGTCGATGTGCTTCGGCGATCCGTGGGAGGGCCCGGTGCCGCTGGAGCGGACCGTGTCGGTCAGCCGCCGGCTGGTGGACCTGGGGTGCGACGAGCTGAGCATCGGCGACACCATCGGCGTGGCCACTCCGGGCCACGTGCGGGCCCTGCTCACCGCGCTCGGCGAGGCAGGCGTCCCCGCCGACCGGGTCGCCGTCCACTTCCACGACACCTACGGCCAGGCCCTCGCCAACACCCTGGCCGCGCTGGAGCAGGGCGTGACCACCGTGGACGCCTCCGCCGGCGGCCTCGGCGGCTGCCCGTACGCCAAGAGCGCCACGGGCAACCTCGCCACCGAGGACCTGGTGTGGATGCTCGACGGTCTCGGCATCGAGACCGGGGTCGACCTGGACCGTCTCACCGCCACCAGCGTGTGGATGGCCGGCCGGCTGGGACGGCCCAGCCCGTCCCGCACCGTTCGCGCCCTCTCCCAGAAGGAGACGTGAAGCCATGTCCCTCGACCACCGCCTGTCCTCCGAACACGAAGAGCTCCGCCGCACCGTCGAGGAGTTCGCGCGCGACGTCGTCGCTCCGAAGATCGGGGAGTTCTGGGAGCAGCACCAGTTCCCGTACGAGATCGTCCGCGAGATGGGCCGGATGGGCCTGTTCGGCCTGCCCTTCCCCGAGGCCTACGGCGGCATGGGCGGCGACTACCTCGCGCTGTGCCTGGCCATCGAGGAACTGGCCCGGGTGGACTCGTCGGTGGCGGTGACCCTGGAGGCCGGGATCTCGCTCGGCGCCATGCCGATCTTCCGGTTCGGTACGGAGGAGCAGAAGCGGACCTGGCTGCCCGCGCTGTGCTCCGGGGAGTCCCTGGGCGCCTTCGGCCTGACGGAGCCGGGCGGCGGCTCGGACGCGGGCGCCACCCGCACCACGGCCCGGCTCGACACGGCGACGGACGAGTGGGTGATCAACGGCACCAAGTGCTTCATCACCAACTCCGGCACGGACATCACCGCGCTGGTCACGGTCACCGCCGTCACCGGCCGCACGCCGGACGGCGGCCCGGAGATCTCCTCGATCATCGTGCCGTCGGGCACGCCCGGCCTCACCGTCTCGGCCCCGTACTCCAAGGTGGGGTGGAACGCGTCGGACACCCGGGAGCTGTCCTTCTCCGACTGCCGGGTGCCGGGTGCCAACCTGGTGGGCGAGCGGGGCCGGGGGTACGCCCAGTTCCTGAGCATCCTGGACGAGGGCCGGATCGCGTTCGCGGCCCTGGCGACGGGCCTGGCCCAGGGCTGCGTGGACCAGTCGGTGGCGTATGCGGGCACGCGCGAGGCGTTCGGCCGCCCCATCGGCGCGAACCAGGGCATTCAGTTCAAGCTCGCGGACATGGACACCCGGGCGCACACCGCCCGCCTGGCCTGGCGGGACGCGGCCTCCCGGCTGCTGCGGGGAGAGCCGTTCAAGCGGCAGGCGTCCATCGCCAAGCTCTACGCCTCGGAGGTGGCGGTCACCAATGCCCGGGAGGCCACGCAAGTGCACGGCGGGTACGGCTTCATGAACGAGTATCCGGTGGCCCGGATGTGGCGGGACTCGAAAATACTGGAGATCGGGGAGGGCACCAGCGAGGTGCAGCGCATGCTCATCGCCCGGGACCTGGGCCTGCGGGCCTGAGATCGGCAGCGTTCCTGCCCGATATCGGGCAGGAATATTGCGGAGCCGACCGCAGGGCCGCAGTATCGACGAGTGTCCGATCGCCTTATGAGCCAGACGTCACGATTCGCCGGCCCGCACGAGGAGCTGCTGGACCACCTGGTGCGCAGCACGCCGCTGAGCCGCGGTGAGGCGGCCCGCGTGGTGTGGGACGTGCTGGCGTACTTCGGCGAGACGACGGAGGAGTTCGTCCGCCGCCGCCACCGCGAGCTGCAGTCCGGAGGATTGCGCAACCCGGACATCTTCCAGCGGATCACGGCCGAGCTGCCGCACCGCGCGGTGGCCCCGCCCGACCTCTCGCTGCGGCAGCTGCGGCGCGTGGTCTACGGCTGAGGCGGCGCCGCGGCCGCAGACCCGGCTCGCGTGCCCGGCGCGGCTCGCGGGCCGGGCGACCGGAACCCGCGGGCACCCGGCCAGGGCCCGCGGCCGCCCCGGCCCACCCAGGACCGGGGCCGGGGCCCAGG
>NZ_JAVSCF010000199.1:0-12132 GCF_031932565.1 Streptomyces sp. B1866 | reverse complement strand
GGACCCCGGCACGCCCTGACGCGGCCCCGGAACGCTCTGCTACGGCCCGGCGGGGCCCGAGGCGGCCCGCCGGCGCCGTCGCAGGCCGCGCGGCCCCGCGCGCCTCAGGAGGGCCCGGGGCCGGGCCCGGCGCGCGCTGCCCGGCCTCACCGCGGCGACCGGGGTGGGACGGGTTCGGCAGCGGTTACGCTGGGGGCGTGGCAGTCGTGGATGTTTCCGAAGAGCTGAAGTCCCTCTCCTCGACCATGGAGTCGATCGAGGCCGTCCTGGACCTCGACGCGATGAGGGCCGACATCGCCGAGCTCGAAGAGCGGGCCGCCGCTCCGTCCCTGTGGGACGACCCGGAGAACGCGCAGAAGGTCACCAGTCGGCTCTCCTACCTTCAGGGCCAGCTGCGCAAGACCGAGGAGCTGCGCGGCCGCATCGACGACCTCCAGGTGCTCTTCGAGCTCGCCGACGCCGAGGACGACGCCGAGGCCCGCGCCGAGGCCGTCGCCGAGCTGGACGCCGTGCGCAAGGCCGTCGACGAGATGGAGGTACGCACCCTCCTGTCCGGCGAGTACGACGCGCGCGAGGCCGTCGTCAACATCCGCGCCGAGGCCGGCGGCATCGACGCCGCGGACTTCGCCGAGCAGCTTCAGCGGATGTACCTGCGCTGGGCCGAGCGGCACGGCTACAAGACCGAGGTTTACGAGACGTCGTACGCAGAAGAGGCGGGCATCAAGTCCACCACCTTCGCCGTCCAGGCCCCGTACGCGTACGGCACGCTCTCCGTCGAGCAGGGCACGCACCGCCTCGTGCGCATCTCGCCCTTCGACAACCAGGGCCGCCGCCAGACGTCCTTCGCGGGCGTCGAGGTGCTGCCCGTGGTCGAGCAGACCGACCACATCGAGATCGACGAGACGGAGCTGCGCGTCGACGTCTACCGCTCCTCGGGCCCGGGCGGCCAGGGCGTGAACACGACCGACTCGGCGGTGCGCCTGACGCACCTGCCGACCGGCATCGTGGTGTCCTGCCAGAACGAGCGCTCGCAGATCCAGAACAAGGCCACCGCCATGAACGTCCTCCAGGCCAAGCTCCTTGAGCGCCGCCGCCAGGAGGAGCAGGCCAAGATGGACGCGCTCAAGGGCGACGGCGGCAACTCCTGGGGCAACCAGATGCGTTCGTACGTCCTGCACCCGTACCAGATGGTCAAGGACCTGCGCACCGAGCACGAGGTCGGCAACCCCCAGGCGGTCCTGGACGGGGACATCGACGGATTCCTCGAAGCGGGCGTGCGCTGGCGCAAGCAGCAGGAGAAGTGACTCGGTTCGTGCGGGCGCCCTGCGAGAGGAACGATGGGCGCAGTCTCGAAGCGGGCGTGCGCTGGCGCAAGCAGCAGGAGAAGTGACTCGGTTCGTGCGGGCGCCCTGCGAGAGGAACGATGGGCGCAGTCTCGAAGCGGGCGTGCGCTGGCGCAAGCAGCAGGAGAAGTGACTCGGTTCGTGCGGGCGCCCTGCGAGAGGAACGATGGGCGCAGTCTCGAAGCGGGCGTGCGCTGGCGCAAGCAGCAGGAGAAGTAGTCTCCTCCGCAGGTCCGCGGGAGAAGTAATCTCCTCACATTTTCGCTGTCCTTGCCCCCCGCAAGCGCCTTCATAGCGGGCATACCGCCCTCAACGACCTTGACGGCCCTGTCAAAACTGGGAAAGCTGACGCGCGGCATGCGCATGACTGGGGCTCGCGTGAATGGGTGAGCTCGCGGGCCGCCGCGTGAAGCGTCGCGGCCCAGGCCGGGTTCCCGA
The DNA here is from genome assembly GCF_031932565.1 of Streptomyces sp. B1866. Lineage (NCBI taxonomy): Bacteria > Bacillati > Actinomycetota > Actinomycetes > Kitasatosporales > Streptomycetaceae > Streptomyces > Streptomyces sp. B1866. The sequence continues at coordinate 10,351 of NZ_JAVSCF010000199.1, read as the reverse complement.
GCCGTCCGTAGCCCCGTGCATGGCTGCTCCGTTGACGTACAGCTACTGGGGGTAGCAGTCAGATGACCAAGAAGACGCGGCTGCGGTTCGCGCGGATAGCGACCGGCACGGTGATGGTCGCCGGCGCCTCGCTCGCAGCCGCCGGCGCCGCCTCGGCCGTGGGTGTGGACGTCGGCATCGGGGGGGTCGGAGTCTCGGCGAACGTGGACCGGGACGGCCTGGACGCGGGTGTGCACATCAACACCACGGACGACCCGTCGACCACCATCCCGACCGGCCCGCCGGTCACCAGCGCGCCGCCCACGAGCGCGCCGCCGACCGTCGAGCCGCCGACGACTCCGCCGCCGTCCCCGACGATCCCGACGATCCCGCCGGGCACCCCGTCGACCAAGCCGCCCACCAAGCCCCCGACCGGCACGCCGACCACGGGCCCCGCGCCCACCGGAACGCCGACGGTCGCGCCGAGCAGCGCCGCCCCCGGCACCGGCGGCGGCGACTCGGGCACCTGCACGGTGGACCTGGACAGCACCGACTGCGAGGACAACACCGGCACGGACGCGGCGGGCAGCAAGCCCGTCCAGCAGGGCAAGTCCAAGGAGGAGCTGGCCCACACCGGCGCCGCCGAGACGGCCTACCTGCTGGTCGGCGCCGCGACGATGATCGCGGGCGGCATCGGCTTCCGCTTCCTGCCGCGCCTGGCGGCCGGCCGGGACAAGGCGGCCTGAGCGGCCGAACCGCCCTGAGGGCAAGGACGAGACGAGGGGCCCGGAGCCGGCGGCGCACACGCCGGCTCCGGGCCCCTCGCCCGTACGTACACTCCCGCCGCCCGCGCTCCGGCGCCGGACCTGCCACACCCGATCCTGTCGGGCGGCTACACGACCTGGTGGGCGAGCAGCGCCACCGCGACCAGTGCCAGCAGCAGCGCTATCAGGGCGGCCGGGGTCAGCCCGGAGAACGCTCCGTCCTGCTGAAGGCGCTCCTTGCTGGCCCGGCAGACCGGGCAGCGGCCCTCGCTGACGGGGCTCGCGCAGTTGGCGCAGACGAGCCTGTCGTACGTCATGCGCTCTCCTCCTCGGACGGTGGCGCCACGGTTCGACACGTGGACACGAGGCCAACGCTTCGGGAACGTCGTCTGTTCCCCCTCCACTGTGCCAGCTTTCACCCCCGCGGCGCGTGCCCCGAGGGGCCCGCACCGGGCTTCGTCGCCCGTTCCGTACGGGTCCGGGGCGAATCCGTGACACCGCACGCGCCCCCCGGCGGCGCCGCACGTGCCGCCCGGCGGCGACCAGAGGCCGTGAAACGGGCGGACCCGGTGCGGCCCGCGGCGGACCGACGGCCAGGTTGTCACCGGTTTGTCCCCGGCGGAGCCGTGAATAAACGCACCATGCCCGGATGGCGACTGCGCGTCGCCGCGCCGTTCGCGTATGGTCACGCACATCGGCGGGAGTCGTTCCGGCGGCCGCCCGCAACTCCTACCCAGGTCGACCGTGGTGCACCAGTGATCCGATTCGACAGCGTTTCCAAGACCTACCCCAAGCAGAACCGTCCCGCGCTCAAAGACGTGTCGCTGGAGATCGAGAAGGGCGAGTTCGTCTTCCTGGTGGGCTCCTCGGGGTCGGGCAAGTCCACCTTCCTGCGGCTGCTGCTGCGGGAGGAGCGTGCCACGCACGGCTCGGTGCACGTGCTCGGCAAGGACCTGGCACGGCTGTCGAACTGGAAGGTGCCGCAGATGCGCCGCCAGTTGGGCACCGTCTTCCAGGACTTCCGGCTGCTGCCCAACAAGACGGTCGGGGAGAACGTCGCCTTCGCCCTGGAGGTCATCGGCAAGCCGCGGCACGCCATCCGCAAGACCGTCCCCGAGGTGCTGGAGCTGGTGGGGCTCGGCGGCAAGCAGGACCGCAGGCCCGGTGAGCTGTCCGGCGGTGAGCAGCAGCGCGTGGCCATCGCGCGCGCCTTCGTCAACCGGCCGCTGCTGCTGATCGCCGACGAGCCCACCGGAAACCTCGACCCGCAGACCTCCGTCGGGATCATGAAGCTGCTGGACCGGATCAACCGGACCGGGACCACGGTGGTCATGGCCACCCACGACCAGCAGATCGTGGACCAGATGCGCAAGCGCGTGATCGAACTTGAAAAGGGCCGTCTCGTCCGCGACCAGTCCCGCGGCGTGTACGGCTACCAGCACTGAAAGGACGCCATGCGCGCCCAGTTCGTCCTGTCGGAGATCGGCGTGGGTCTCCGGCGCAACCTTACGATGACCTTCGCGGTGATCGTCTCCGTGGCCCTGTCGCTCGCCCTGCTCGGCGGGTCCCTGCTCATGCGCGAGCAGGTGAGCACCATGAAGGGCTACTGGTACGACAAGGTCAACGTCTCCATCTTCCTGTGCAGCAAGAACGACAAGGAGACCTCGCCCAACTGCGCCAAGGGTGCGGCCACCCCGGCGCAGAAGGACGAGATCCGCGCCGAGCTGAAGCAGATGACCCTCGTCCAGAGCGTGCAGTTCGAGAACACCGACGAGGCGTACGCGCACTACAAGGAGCAGTTCAGCGACTCGCCGCTGGCCGAGTCCATCACCGCGGACCAGATGCAGGAGTCCTTCCGGGTCAAGCTGAAGGACCCCAACCAGTACGAGGTGCTGACCACGGCCTTCGCCGCCCGGCCCGGCGTGCAGTCGGTGCAGGACCAGAAGAAGCTCGTCGGACCGCTGTTCAACCTCCTCAACGGCATGAACTACGCGGCGCTGGGCGTGATGGCCCTCATGCTGGTGGTGGCGCTGATGCTCATCGTCAACACGGTGCGCGTGTCCGCCTTCAGCCGCCGCCGGGAGACCGGGATCATGCGGCTGGTGGGCGCGTCCAGCTTCTACATCCAGATGCCGTTCATCATGGAGGCGGCCATCGCGGGCCTGCTGGGCGCGGGCCTGGCGTGCGTACTGCTCGTCAGCGGCCAGTATTTCCTCGTCAACAACTGGCTGGCGGAGCGCATCGACGTCATTCGGTTCATCGGCTGGGAGTCGGTGCTGGCCAAGCTGCCGGTGGTGCTGGCCATCGGGCTGCTGATGCCCGCCGTCGCCGCGTTCCTGGCGCTGCGCAAGTACCTCAAGGTGTGACGTAGTCCCACGGGTGACGTAGGGCCAACGGGCCGTGCGCCGCCGGGTGGTGGCCTAGACTCACCCGCATGTCGGGCGTCTGTTTGTTCATCCGGCCCCGCCGCGTACGCCGAGGGGCGGCCCTGACATTGGTCTTCGCCGGCGTCCTGGCGACCGGCGCCGCCGCCGGATCGTGGGGCGACGGCCCGGGCCCCGGCGGCCCGGACGCCGCCCGCGGGACGCTCCGCGCGGCAGGCCCCGGCGCCGCGGCCGGCCGTACGGTCGACGGCCGTACGGTGGCGGAGGCGGCCGCGTCCGCCGAGGAGGACGGCAAGTCCGGGGCGCAGGCCGCCCGCGAGGTGGTCAGCCGCAGCGGCGACCGGTGGGGCGCGGTCTACAGCGCCGACGAGTACGAGGGCTTCCGCGGCCGCCTCGAAGGCTGGTACGTGGGCGTGGGCGTCTCGGCCCGGCAGGGCCGCGGCGGCCGCATCGAGGTCGAGGCCGTCCGGGCGGGCAGCCCCGCGCGCCGGGCCGGGGTGCGGGCCGGCGACCGGCTCGTCGCCATCGNGAGGTCGAGGCCGTCCGGGCGGGCAGCCCCGCGCGCCGGGCCGGGGTGCGGGCCGGCGACCGGCTCGTCGCCATCGACGGCACGCCGGTCACGGGCCGCCCGGTCACCGAGGTCGTCGCGATGCTGCGCGGCGACGCCGCGGGCGGCCGCCCGGCCGTGGGCACGCGCGTGACGCTCGGACTGGAGCGCGGCGGCCGGCAGTGGCGGCGCACGCTGGTCCGGGCCAGGCTGGCCACCCGGCCGGTCACCGTCGAGCGGCTGCCCGGCGCCGTGCGCATCAGGGTCGAGTCCTTCACCCGGGGCGCGGGCGCGCAGGTGCGCCGCGCCGCGCGCGCCACCCGCCGGGGCGACGGCATCCTGCTGGACCTGCGCGGCAACTCCGGCGGCCTGGTCGCCGAGGCCGTCACCGCCGCGTCCGCGTTCCTGGACGGCGGCCTGGTGGCCACGTACGACGAGCGGGGCCGGCAGCGGGTGCTGGACGCGCCGCCCGGCGGCGACACCGGCACGCCGCTGGTCGTCCTCGTCGACGGCGGCACCATGAGCGCCGCGGAACTGCTGGCCGGGGCCCTCCAGGACCGGGGCCGGGCGGTCGTGGTCGGCTCGCGGACCTTCGGCAAGGGGTCCGTGCAGATGCCGCGCCGGCTGCCGGACGGCTCGGTCGCCGAGCTGACCGTCGGCCACTACACGACCCCGGCCGGGCGCGGCGTGGACGGCGCGGGCATCACCCCGGACCTGGAGGTCCCCGGCGGCGGCGACCAGGCGGCCGAGAAGCGGGCCCGGACGGTATTGAGTGGCCTGGGAGCCGGCTCGTAGTGCGAGAATGGCGTCGCTATGGCGAAAGAGACGGGACGCAAGCTGATCGCGCAGAACAAGAAGGCGCGGCACGACTACCACATCCTCGACACGTATGAGTGCGGTCTGGTGCTCACCGGCACCGAGGTGAAGTCGCTCCGGCAGGGCAGGGCCTCGCTGGTGGACGGCTTCGCGCAGATCGACGGCGGCGAGGCGTGGCTGTACAACGTGCACATTCCCGAATACAGCCAGGGCACGTGGACGAACCACGCGGCGCGGCGCAAGCGCAAGCTGCTGCTGCACCGGGCCGAGATCGACAAGCTGGACTCCCGCAGCCAGGAGACCGGGCACACGCTCGTGCCGCTCGCGCTGTACTTCAAGGACGGCCGGGCCAAGGTCGAGGTCGCGCTGGCGAAGGGCAAGAAGGAGTACGACAAGCGGGCGACGCTGCGGGAGAAACAGGACCGCCGCGAGGCGGACCGCGCCGTGGCGGCGGCGCGGCGGCGCCAACGGTCCTGAGCCGGCCGGTCCGGCGCCTCACGCGCCGCCCCGGGGCGCGTCGCCGCCGGCCCCGGCCGCGGGTGGGGCGCGCGGATGTGGGCCACACCGCGCCGTACGCGGAATGACGTGGCCCCGTACGGCGTTGATCCCGTACGATGGGGGAGCGCCCGGCAGGGCGCGGCACACCTTGAAAAGTGCACAGGGGGATGATCGGTTTCGACAGCGGCTGTCGAAGCAGGGGAAGCGAGCCGAGGAAGCGGCAATGATCTCGTTAACCACATGCCGAAACCAATAATCGCCAACAACAAGCGCGATTCCTTCCGCCTCGCTGCCTGAGTAGCGAGGCGTGAAGTGTCAGCCCGGGGCTGTTCCCGACCCGGTGTCTGGCATCATTAAGGGGACTCCACCACCGGCTCCGGCCACGGGGGCCGGTGGGAAACCTCACAGTGGCTGAGCCCGTCGGAGACTTGTCCGCGTGATCTCCGGGGCCGAGAAAAGCGAAGCGGACTGCGCTCGGAGAAGCCCTGATTCCGCACCGTTGGACGCGGGTTCGATTCCCGCCATCTCCACGAAGACGACAGGCGAGGTGCGCCCGCGGACAGCGCGGGCCATCTCGCCTTCGTTGTTTGTGCTCGGCTGCGCCTCGCGTGGCGGGGGCTTCGCCACCCGCACCCCCTTGGGCGACAGGCGAGGTGCGCCCGCGGACCGCGCGGACCGCCTCGCCTTCGTTGTTTGTGCTCGGCTGCGCCTCGCGTGGCGGGGGCTTCGCCACCCGCACCCCCTTGGGCGACAGGCGAGGTGCGCCCGCGGACCGCGCGGACCGCCTCGCCTTCGTTGTTTGTGCTCGGCTGCGCCTCGCGTGGCGGGGGCTTCGCCACCCGCACCCCCTTGGGCGACAGGCGAGGTGCGCCCGCGGACCGCGCGGACCGCCTCGCCTTCGTGTCTGCTGGTGCCTCGCGAGGCGGGCCTGTGTCCCACCTGTACAACATTTGTTGCACGACTGTCATGCGGGGGTTAGCCTTGATGCATGGCGTCGACAATAGGTTTCCGGCCCACCGAAGAGGACGTGCGGATCATCAAGACGGCGATGCGGGAGGGCGAGGGCACCAGCGATGTGATCCGCCGCGCACTGCGCCTGCTGGAGCGCGAGGGGTGGCTGACACAGGCCCGTGCCGACGCGGAGCGCCTGGCGGGTGAGGAGCTGTCCGCCGAAGCGGACGCCTGGTGATCCGCGGCGCCGTCTACCGGGTGGATTTCGGCGAGGCCAAGCGGGGACACGAGCAGCGCGGTCGCCGGTACGGGCTGGTGATGAGCCCCGCGTCGATGCCCTGGACTGTGGCCACCGTCATCCCCACGTCCACCAGCGCCCAGCCGGCCGTCTTCCGGCCCGAGCTGGAGGTCGCCGGGACCCTGACGCGACTGCTCGTGGACCAGATGCGCGCGGTCGACACCACGTACGTGCACGGTGATCCGGTTCACTACCTCGACCGCGCGGAGCTGGCCGAGGTGGAGCACGCCGTACGCCGCTACCTCGGGCTCTGAGGAGCCCCAGGCACCTCCCCCGGCCCTCACCACGCCCCGCCCAGACGGGTGAGAGCAAGGTTTCGTCGGCGTCACCTGCCGCCATGGGCCGGTAACGAGTCCTCCCTACGGTCAGGCGACGACACCCGATCAGCACATGTGGAGGCATCATGACTGCCCCGACCACCGCCGCGCGCAAAGGGGGCCGCTGGATCGAGCAGTGGGACCCGGAGGACGAGACCTTCTGGCGTGAGAAGGGCGAGAAGATCGCCAACCGCAACCTGTTCTTCTCCGTCCTCTCCGAGCACATCGGCTTCTCCGTCTGGAGCCTGTGGTCGGTCATGGTCCTGTTCATGGGGCCGGAGTACGGCGTGGACCCGGCCGACAAGTTCTACCTGGTCTGCATGCCGACCCTGGTAGGCGGGCTCCTGCGCGTTCCGTATACCTTCGCCGTGGCACGCTTCGGTGGCCGTAACTGGACGATCATCAGCGCGCTGCTGCTGCTGGTGCCGACGATCACCGCCGCGTTCGTGATCCACCCGGGCACCTCGTACGGCACCTTCCTGCTGGTCGGAGCGCTCACCGGCGTCGGCGGCGGCAACTTCGCCTCCTCCATGACCAACATCAACGCCTTCTACCCGCTGCGGCGGAAGGGCTGGGCGCTGGGTCTCAACGCCGGCGGCGGCAACATCGGCGTGCCCGCTATCCAGCTGATCGGCCTGCTGGTCATCAGCACCGCCGGGGCCACCCACCCGCGCATCGTGCTGGGCGTCTACATCCCGCTGATCGTGGTCGCGGCCCTGCTGTCCGCGCTGTTCATGGACAACATCGCGAACCTCAGCAACGACACCGGCGCGGCCGTGGCGGCGGTGAAGCAGCCGCACACCTGGATCATGTCGCTGCTGTACATCGGCACCTTCGGCTCGTTCATCGGCTACAGCTTCGCCTTCGGCCTGGTGCTGGTGAACCAGTTCGGCCGTACGCCGCTGGAGGCCGCGCAGATCACCTTCATCGGCCCGCTGCTCGGCTCCCTGATCCGGCCCGTCGGCGGCTGGCTGGCCGACAGGTTCGGCGGTGCGAAGATCACCCTGTTCAACTTCCTGGCCATGGCCGCCGCCACCCTGGTGGTCGTCTACGCCAACTCCCAGGACTCCCTGGCGATCTTCCTCGTCGGCTTCATCGCGCTGTTCGTCCTCAGCGGCCTCGGCAACGGCTCGACGTACAAGATGATCCCCGGCATCTTCCACAACAAGGCGCTGGCGCAGGGCCTGACCGGCGAGGAGGCGGCGGCCTACGGGCGGCGGCTGTCCGGCGCTTCCATGGGGCTCATCGGGGCCGTCGGCGCCCTCGGCGGCCTGGGCATCAACCTGGCCTTCCGCCAGTCGTTCCTCAACGCCCACTCCGGCACGCCGGCCTTCTACTCCTTCCTCGCCTTCTACGGCCTGTGCTTCCTGGTCACCTGGGCCGTATACCTCCGCAAGCCGGCGCAGTCGGCGCAGGCCACGGAGAGCGGCACCGGCCAGGCTCAGCCCGAACTGAGCTACGCCGAGGTCTGAGCGCGGCTGTAACACCAGGGAAACAACAGGGAACCGGGCCTGTCACCAGTGGTTGGCAGGCTCGGTCTCCGCATGACAGTCGCGGCATCCCACCGGGTGCGGACCGGAACGAGAGCCATGCAGGGACAGCAAGCAGATCAGGCAGCGCAGGCACAGGGCAGCGGGCCCGGGCGGAAGCCCGGCCCCATCGGGCCGCTGGCCGGGTTCACCGTGGGCGTCACCGCCGCGCGCCGCGCGGACGAGCTCGGCGCCCTGCTACGGCGCCGCGGCGCCGCGGTCATGCACGCCCCGGCGCTGCGCATCGTGCCGCTACCGGACGACACCGAGCTGCTGGCGGCCACCAAGCAGCTGATCGACAACGCTCCCGACGTGGTCGTCGCCACCACCGCCATAGGCTTCCGCGGCTGGGTGGAGGCCGCCGACGGCTGGGGCCTGGGCGAGGGCCTGCTGGAGCGGCTGCGCGGCGTGGAACTGCTGGCCCGCGGCCCCAAGGTGCGCGGCGCCATCCGGGCCGCCGGGCTCACCGAGGACTGGTCGCCCGCCTCCGAGTCGATGGCCGAGGTGCTGGACCGGCTGCTGGAGGAGGGCGTGTGCGGCCGCCGCATCGCCGTCCAGCTGCACGGCGAGCCGCTGCCCGGCTTCGTGGAGTCGCTGCGGGCCGGCGGCGCCGCGGTCATCGGCGTGCCCGTCTACCGGTGGCTGCCGCCCGAGGACATCGGCCCCGTCGACCGGCTGCTCGACGCGGTCGTCGCCCGCTCCCTGGACGCGGTGACCTTCACCAGCGCGCCCGCCGCCGCCAGCCTGCTGGACCGGGCCGAGCGGCGCGGCGTCCTCAGCGAGGTGCTGGACGCGCTGCGGCACGACGTGCTGCCCGCCTGCGTGGGCCCGGTCACGGCCCTGCCGCTGGAGGCGCACGACGTGCCCACCAGCCAGCCCGAGCGGTTCCGGCTCGGCCCGCTGGTGCAGCTGCTGTCCACCGAGCTGCCGGGCCGGGTGCGGCCGCTGCCGCTGGCCGGGCGGCGGGTGGAGATACGCGGGCACGCCGTGCTGGTCGACGGCGAGCTGCGCACCGTACCCCCGGCCGGCATGGCGCTGCTGCGTGCCCTGGCCCGCCGGCCCGGCTGGGTGGTGCCACGCGCCGACCTGCTGCGCGCGCTGCCCGGGGCGGGCCGCGACGAGCACGCCGTCGAGACGGCGATGGCCCGGCTGCGCACCGCGCTCGGCTCGCCGAAGCTCATACAGACCGTCGTCAAGCGCGGCTACCGGCTGGCCCTCGACCCGGCCGCGGACACCAAGTACGGCGGCGTGTGACGCCCTCGGCGCCCCGGCGCGCGCCCGGCGCACGCCCGCCCCGGCGGGCCCGGCCCGGCGGGCCCCCGCGTCCCGGCCGCCGCGTGCCGCCGCCGGTTCCGGGCTGTCCGTATGCGGGCTGTCCGTAAGACGGGGTTACGGTCCCGGCCCGCGCGGGGCACCCTGATAGGTGGACGTACTTGCGGAAGATCCTGAAGATCTCCGAAAGGTCCGGCGGAAGGTTCCCCGCGGCAGGCCCTCAGGGCCCCGGCAGGCGCCGGGGCCGCCGCCGTGCGCGCGGGGCGCGGAGGGGAGTGGCGCGCGCGGGTCGCGCGGGTCGCGAAGGACACGAAGGAGTGGCGGCGGCATGGCTGCGTCGGCCCCGCGCGACCTGCGGTTCGACTGCGGGCGGGTCTGCCTGGATCTGGTGGCCACGGTCGACGGGCGGCTCGGCGAGGCGCCCGTCGAGCGGCTGGACGGGGTCGACCGGCTCAAGGAATGGCTCGTCGGCGCCGGTCTGGTGCCCAGCGGGACCGCCCTCGACGCGGTCGACCGCGGCTGGCTCACCCGCTTCCACGCGGCCCGCGACCTGCTGCACCGCGTCGTCCACACCGAGGTGGCGGGCCGTGCCGCCCGCGCCGACCTCGAACGGGTGAACGCGCTGGCGACGACCGCGCCCCCGGCCGTACGGGCCGAGCGGTCCGCCGACGGCACGCTCGTACGCGAGCTGGCCGCCGCGCCCGACTGCGGAGCCCTGCTCGGGCAGGTCGCCCGCGACGCCGTGGACCTGCTCACCGACCCGGTGGCGCGCGGGCAGCTGCGGCAGTGCGCGGGGGAGACCTGCTCGCTGGTCTACCTCGACACCTCGCGCGGGCGGCGCAGGCGCTGGTGCTCCAGCGAGATCTGCGGCAACCGGGAGCGCGTCGCCCGGCACCGCAGGCGCGCGGTGGCCACCGCGGCCGGCTCCTGACCCGGCGCCCGCGCGGGCGCCGGGCCCGGGCCCGGCGCACCGTCCGGTCGGCTGCCACCGGCCCG
>NZ_JAVSCF010000198.1:0-12170 GCF_031932565.1 Streptomyces sp. B1866 | reverse complement strand
GCCGCCCGCGCGGGGCGTCGGCGCCCTGCCCGCGCGGGAGGGCCTGCGGCTGCGCGCCCGGTGGGTGCAGGAGTTCCAGGCCCGGCTGGTGCGGGAGGCCGCTTCGCGCCTGGCGGCGCGCGGCACGCTCGCCGACGCCTCGCGGATCGCGCTGCTGCGCTGGCCGGAGCTGGTCACGGCCCTGGACGGCGGCCCGCTGCCCGGCGACCTGGCCGAGCGGCTGCCGCGCCCGGAGTCCGCGCCGCTGCCCGACGCCTTCCGGCTCGCCGAAGGCGGCGTCGTCGTCCCCGAGCGCGGCCCGCGAGCGGCCGGCCGGGCCGACGGCGCCGGGCGCGGCGCGTCCGCGGGCCGGGCCACCGGCACCGCCTGGGACGGCTCGGGTCCGCGCCCGACGGACGCCGTGCTGGTGGTGCGCACCCTCGACCCGGGCCTGGCCCCGCTGCTGCCCTCCCTGAACGGTCTCGTGGCCGAGACCGGCAGCCCGCTGTCGCACCTGGCGGTGCTCGCCCGGGAGTTCCGCGTGCCGGCCGTGGTCGGCGCCGCCGACGCCGTACGCCGCTTCCCGCCCGGCGCCCGGCTGACCCTCGACGGCACCAGCGGTGACGTGACGTCGGCCGACGCGCCGCGCCGCGGGGGCGGGGAGGCGGACCGGTGAAGTACCTCGCGCATCTCTTCGGCGGCGTGGCCGCGCTCGGCGCCGGCGCGTACCTGGTGATCTACCTCTACCGCTGGCAGTGGCAGCGGGCGATCCTGTGCGGCGTCCTGCTGCTGGTCGTGGAGGTGCTGCTGGTCGGCCTCGCCGTGCTCGGCCGGATCTCCCGTCTGGAGCGGCGCATCGACGCGGGCCCGGCCGACGGCAGGCGGCAGGCGGACGTGCTGGCCCGGCTGCGGCAGACGGACGGCGGCCGCGACGGCGCGGCGTTCACCGGTGGCCGCCCGCGCTTCCGGTGGCTGGACGACCCGGCCGACCCGGGAGCGGGCCGTACGCACGTCTTCGTACCCGTCCTCATGGTCACGGGCGTGCTGCTCTCCGGCCTCGCCTGGCTGGTGCAGCGGGTCGCCGAGGCCACCGTGCGGCCCGGCGCCGAGCGCCGGCTCGCCGGGAGCCTGGCCCCGCTGGCCGCGCCGGCGTACCCGGCCGCGGGCGGCGGCGACCCGGTGGAGCTGGAGCACCTGCCGCTCCTCGCTCCCCGGCCCACCCGCAGGCGCTGGCTGCTGGCCGGCGGCGCGCTCGCGGGCCTGGCCGTGCTCGGCGCGCTGCTGGCGGGGCTCGCCGACCTGACGCAGACCCGCGAGGACCACGAGGAGCGGGCGGCGGCCACCTCCATCCTGGTCAGGGTGAAGGTGCGCGGCGACGCCTCGGACGGCCGGGCGGACCTGGCGGCCCGCCAGCTGTGGGAGCGGTGCCGCGACTCCACGTCCGTGCCGCTGCGGCACGCCGCGCTGGGCGACCTCGGCGACGGACTGTACGCGGGCGTGGTGCGCCCAGGGCTCGGCGGGCACGACCGGATGCGGCTGCGCGGCTGCCTGGAGGACACCGGCGTCGACCGTACGCACTTCACGGTCCTCGGCATCGGGCAGACCGATCCGGACGACGACTAGGGACACCAGGGCGGCGACCGGCGGCGGGCTTCCCCGGCCGGACCGGCGGCGGGCCTCCCGGCCGGGAGGCGCTTTTGGCCAGGGTGCTGCCCGGAGCTGTGCGCGCGCAGCCCCGGGCAGCGCACACACACGCGGCGCATATCACATCGTATCGACCCAGACAGGGCAGGCAGCCGTTGCCCGAAAGCGGACCTCCGGCGTCCCGGGCCGCGGGTAGGATGCGAGTTCCGTCCCCGAGTCACCCCTGGGCTCCTTCCATGGCCGTGCCGACCCTCCCCGCCGACACCGCTTCCCGTGCGCCCCGCGCCCCGCGCCGCCCGCTGCGCACCGCGTCCCGGATCCTGGTGGGCTGCGTCCTCGGCTACGCCGTGCTGTGGGCGTCCGGCGCCCTCGGCATCCTCGTCGTCTCGCAGTGGGCGCGGTCCGCCACGCGACCGCCGTCCGGCACCGAGGACGTGCGGGGCATCCACCACTTCCAGCCGGTCGACGCGCACGGCCGGGTGTGGCGCGGGTCCGCGCCCACCCCGGAGGGCTACCGCCAGCTGGCGCGCCGTCACTTCACCACCGTCGTCGACCTGCGCGCCGAGGACCTGTCCGCGCGTCGACGCGCCCTTCCCGAGCAGGCCGGGCTGCGCGTCGTCCGGCTGCCCATCAGGGACGGCCAGACGCCCGAGCCCCGCCAGGTGGAACGGTTCCTCACCGTGGTCCGCCAGGCACCCGGGCCGGTGTTCGTGCACTGCGGCGCGGGCGTGGGGCGTACGGGCACGATGGCCGCGGCGTACCTGGTGCGCACCGGCCAGGAGACAGGCCTCGCGGCCGCGCGCCGCAACCTGGCCGTCGGCCCGCCCTCGATCGAGCAGATCTACTACGCGCTGAACCTCACCCCGCACCACGACGCGCAGCCGCCACTGCCGGTGGTCGCGCTGAGCCGGGCCGTCGACGCGCCGCGCCGCGTCTGGTCGTACTTCTGACCGCACGTCCGAGCTGTCCGGCTTCCGTACCCGCCGTCGGGGCGCGGCCGCGCGCCGCGGCTCGCCGCGCCCGGCCGATCACCTCGGAGGAAACATGGCAGTGACGCTCGCCGACGTCGCCGCGCGCGCCCGGGTCTCGCCGGCCACCGTGTCGCGCGTGCTGAGCGGCAAGTACCCCGTCGCGGAACCCACCCGGGCGCGGGTGCTGCGCGCGGTGGACGAGCTGGAGTACGTGGCCAACGGCCCGGCGAGCGCGCTGGCCGCCGCCACCTCCGACCTGGTCGGCATCGTCGTGGCCGACATCGCCGACCCCTTCTTCGGCATACTCGCCGGGGCCGTGCAGTCCGAGATCAGCGCGGCCGGCCGGGCGGGCGGCGCCGGCGAGAAGCTGCCGGTGGTGTGCAGCACCGGCGGCCGCACCGAACGCGAGCTGACCTGCCTCACCCTGCTGCAACGGCAGCGCGCCGCCGCGGTCGTCGTCGCCGGCGGCGGCGCCGAGCGGCCCGAGGACGCCGCCGCGGTGGCCGCCAAGCTGGCCAGGCTCGCCGCGTCCGGCACCCGGGTCGTGCTGTGCGGGCGGCCCCCGGTGGCGGACGCCGTGACCCTCGCGTTCGACCACCGGGGCGGCGCGCGGCGGCTGACGGAGCACCTGCTGTCCCTCGGGCACCGCCGCTTCGGGTACGTCGCGGGGCCGCCCGGGCGCACCACGACCGGCGACCGGCTGGCCGGCCACCGCGCGGCGCTGGCGGCGGCGGGCGTGGGCCACAGCGCCCGGCTGGTCCTGCACGGCCCGTACGACCGGGCGTCCGGCTATGCCGCGACGGTGGAACTCCTGCGCCGCGACCCCGGCCTGACGGCCGTCGTGGCCGCCAACGACACGGTCGCGCTCGGCGTGTGCGCGGCCCTGCGCGACCAGGGGCGGCGCGTACCGGGCGACGTGTCGGTCGCGGGCTTCGACGACCTGCCGTTCAGCCGGGACGCGGCCCCCGCGCTGACGACCGTACGGCTGCCGTTGCGCGAGGCGGGGGCACGGGCCGGGCGGCTGGCGCTGGGTCGCGAGGAACGCCCGCCCGGCGGGGTGGCGACCGTGCGCGGCGAGCTGGTGGCGCGGGCGTCCACGGCCCCGCCCCGGCCCCAGGGCGGTGACGCGGACCGCGCCAATCGCCTGACGCCGATCACTTGACGCCGATCACTTGACGCAGAGCAAGTATAGGATCAATCACAGCCTTGCCGACGGAGCGGGGCGAGGCGAGGGAGGGTGCGGGGTGGGCGTACGGGAGGATCTGGACGCGGCGGTGGGCGAGGTGCGCGCCTTCAACCGGCTGTACACACGTGTCATCGGCGCGCTCGACTATCCGGACAGGCTCAGCACCCCGTACACGCTCAGCGAGGCCCGCATCCTGTACGAGCTGGCGCAGCGCGAGCGCACGCACGTGTCGCGGCTGCGCGAGGACCTGGGGCTGACCGCAGCCCATGTCAGCCGGACGCTCACCCGCTTCGAGGAGCGGGGCCTGATCACCCGGGAGCGCCACCGCCGGGACGCGCGCTTCGCGCAGGTGCTGCTGACCGCCGAGGGCCGGGCCGCGGCCGCCGATGTCGACGCGCGGTCCCGCGAGTCGGTCGCCGCGACGCTGCGCGCGCTGGCCCGGACCGACCTGCGCCGCCTGCGCGAGGCGCTGCGCACGGCGCACGAGGTCTTCTCCGGCAGGCGGGGGCGGGACGACGCGGACGGCGGAGGCGATTTCGACGGGGTGCGGCTTCGCGAGCCGCACCCGGGCGACCTGGGCTGGATCGTGCAGCGGCACGGCGCCCTGTACGCCCGGGAATACGGCTGGAACGCCGAGTTCGAGGCCCTCGTCGCCCGTATCGTCGCCGACTTCGGCGCGGGCCACGACCCGGCGCGGGAGCGGGCGTGGATCGCCGAGATGGGCGGGCGGGCCGTCGGCTCGGTGCTGTGCGTGCGGGACGAGGCGCCAGGCGCGGCCCGGCTGCGGCTGCTGCTGGTGGAGCCCGAGGCGCGCGGTGCGGGCCTCGGCGAACGGCTGGTGCGCGCGTGCGCGGACTTCGCGCGCACGGCGGGCTACGGGGAACTGGTGCTGTGGACCAACGACGTCCTGACCGCAGCCCGCGCGATCTACGAGCGGGTGGGCTTCGAGCTGGTCGCCGAGAGGCCGCACCGGAGCTACGGCGCCGACCTCGTCGGCCAGGACTGGCGAATGGACCTGACGTGAACGGCGGACGGCAGGGGCGCGCGGCGCCAGGACATCCGGAGACGGACGACGGCGGGCACGACTCCGGACACGGGGCCGCCCCCGGGCACCACTCCAACGCCGGGCAGGAGACCGGCTCGGGGCAGGAGACCGGCCCTGGGCAGGAGGCCGCCCCCGGGCAGGCCGTGTGCTGGGAGGAGGGCGGGCAGGCGCGGCAGGCCCGCTGGCGCTCCGAGAGCGGGGCACCGCCACCGCGGCGGGTCGCGGTCGCGGACGACCGGATGCCGGCCGAGGTCGCCTACCGGCTGGCCTGCGAGGGCACGTCGCTGCTGTGGCGCGGCGACTTCCACGGCGCGCGCCAGTTGCTCGGCGCGATGACCCGCCGAGCGGCCCGGGGTCCGCGGCGGTCGCGCGGCGCGCGGCGGGTGGCGGCCGGCCCGGCCGAGGCGTTCCACCTGCACCGCCAGGAACAGGGGCGGCGCGCCCGGGTCCTGGGCATGCTGCTGGTGCCGCTGGACGCCGACTGGTCGGTCCCGCTGCGCCGGGCGCCCGACGTGCGCCGGGCCTGCACGGAGGCGTACGGTCCGGCGGACGGGCCCTCGCTGGTGTCGCTGCGCGAGCTGCTGGGCGTGGTGGGCGCCCACGAGTGGCGCGCGAAGGGCGTGCCCGTCCCGGCGCTCGGCGGCGACCGCGTACATCCGTACTACGGCGTCTTCTCGCCGGTGCGCGGCGAATACGTCGACCTGGTGGCCCGGGCACCGCTGCCGGGCGGCCGCCCCGCGCTCGCCTACGACATCGGCACCGGTACGGGCGTGCTGGCGGCCGTGCTGGCCCGGCGCGGCGTCGGACGCGTGGTGGCCACCGACCAGGACCCGCGGGCGCTGGCATGCGCCCGCGACAACCTCGCCCGGCTCGGACTCGCCGACGCGGTCGAGGTGGTGCGGGCCGACCTCTTCCCGGCGGGCCGCGCCCCGCTCGTCGTGTGCAACCCGCCCTGGCTTCCGGCCCGTCCCAGCTCGCCGGTCGAGCGGGCGGTCTACGACCCTGGGAGCGGGATGCTGCGCGGCTTCCTCGGCGGCCTGGCCGCGCACCTGGCCCCGGGCGGCGAGGGCTGGCTGATCCTGTCCGACCTGGCCGAGCACCTGGGCCTGCGCACGCGCGCGGAACTGCTCGGCCTTGTCGACGGTGCGGGCCTGCGGGTCGTGGACCGGCTCGACACCCGGCCCGTCCACCCCCGCGCCGCCGACCCGTCCGACCCGCTGCACGCCGCCCGCGCCGCGGAGGTGACCTCGCTGTGGCGGCTGGCCGTCCACGACTGACCGCACCGTCCCCCGACCAGGGAGGCCTCGCGTGAAGCTCGCCTTCTCCACCCTCGGCGTGCCCGGGATGCCCGTCCGCGACGTGGCCCGGCTCGCCGCCGCCTCCGGCTACGACGGCGTCGAACTGCGCGCCCACCCCGAGGAGCCGGTGCACCCGGGCCTGGCCCCGGCCGAGCGGGCGTCGGCCGCCGGGGAGTTCCGTCGGGCCGGGGTGGCGGTACTCACCGTCGCCGGCTACGTACGGGTCGCCGAGGCCGGGACGGACGAACCGGTCCTGGTCGGGCTGCGCGAACTGGTGGACCTCGCCCACGACCTCGGCGCAGCCCACGTGCGGGTCTTCCCCGGCGGCGGCGGTCCACACGGCCCCGAACCCGATCCCGAAGCCGACGCCAGGGCCGCCCGGCGCCTGGCGGCCACCGCGCCGTACGCCGCCGGGCGGGGCGTGCGGCTGCTGCTGGAGACCCACGACTCGCACCGCACCGGCGCCGACGTGGCTCGCGTCCTCGGCCTCGTGAGCACCCTGGCCCTTCCGCCCGAGCCCACCGCTCCGCCCGAGCCCGTGAGCCCTCCCGAGCCCGCCAAACCGGTCCTGCCCACGCCCGGCCCGGGACAGCCGGGCCCACCCTCGCGCGGGCCGGGACTGCCGGCCGCGCCCCCGGCCGACCCCGGACTGCCGGCCGCGCCGGGCACCGTGACCGGCCGGGCCGCCGGTCCCGCCGCGCGGCGGCGGGCCGTCGGCGCGCTCTGGGACGTGCTGCACCCCTGGCTGGGCGGGGAGGAGCCCGCCGCCACCTACGCGGCGCTCGCCCCGCACCTGGGCTACGTCCAGGTCAAGGACGTCGCCTCGGTCGAGGACACCACCACGCTGCCGCTCGGCGCGGGGACGCTGCCGCTGGCCGCCTGCCTGGCGCCGCTCGTCCGGGCGGGCTGGGACGGCTGGCTGTGCTGGGAGTACGAGAAACGGTGGTACCCCCGCGCGGCGGACCTCCCGGACCTGCTCGGCCCGGCACGGGAGCACCTGCTTCGGCTGCTCCGCGGGGCTCGGGCCTGACCACCCGGGCCGCCCGGCCCCCGGCCCACCGCCGAGCCCCGGACTCCAGTCCCGACCCCGGACTCCAGTCCCCGCTCGCCCGGCCCCGCTCGCCCGGCCCCGACCGCCCGGCCCCAGCCTCTCTGGACGGCCGCCGCGCCCGTTCCCTCGCCCCGTCCTCCCTCCTTTCCCGGATGCCGTTCGGACGGGCCCGGCCGGGGAACCGTCCGGCGGCGGTCTCCGTCTCATCGGCGTGCCGCTGGAGAGTCAGCCGCGGATGCGGAGTCAGTCACGCTGCTGGCTGCGTCGCTGACCACCCCTCTTTTGCCGCCCGCGGCCAGTGGCGCCCGCCGCCGACGCGTCCCCTTCTACAGCGTCGGCGGCGGCCCTCTGCCACGGTCGCCTGAGACCACCGAACGACCGCCACGCCCCGTCAGCACGCCTGCCCCGGCGGCCCGGCCGCGAGGGCGCACCTCCGCGGCCCGGGGCCGGGACGGGAACGGGCGCCCGGCGGGCCCCGCCCCAGCCGTCGCCCGGCGACGGCCCCCGGCCAGCGGGACGGACGGCCTTCACACGGCGAGCCGACTACGGCCTGAGAGTCGGCTCCCGCTGCGCACCGCGCCCGTCGAGCCTGGCGTCGTACGCGGCGAGGGGCCTGGCCACGGCGTCGCCCTCCCGGACGGCCGCGGGCTCCACGCCCGCCCACCGCAGCACGTCGGCGGTGGCCTCCGCCTTCTCGTCCGCGGACAGCTGGGAGATGTTCGACCCGTGGTTGCCTCCGGGCACGGTGAACACGTCGCTGTCCTCGGCGCCTCTGCCGAGCCGGAAGGGTTCGGCGCCCCACGGGTCGTTCTGCCCGTACACGAACAGCATCCGCCGCGCGTGGTGCCGCACCCAGGTGTCGACGTCCCGCATCGCATGCGGCCGGAACCGCATCGGGATGTCACGCGGCACGTAGTTGCGCGGGTTGTAGATGCCCGGGTAGCGCAGCAGGCCGGTGAGGTGCGGCGTGGCGAAGGTGGGAGCTCCCAGTTCGGTGCCCGCCTGGTAGTAGTACGGCGTGTAGGGCTCCAGTCCCTGGTCGGTGTAGAACTCGAAGCCCGAGATGTCGTCGATGAAGGTGTACAGCTCGTCGGTCGACGCGGTGGCGGCGGGCACGTCGGTGCACTCCGCCTGGCGGTGGTACTGCCAGAAGGCCCACTCCAGGTCGAGCACCACGTTCTCGTATGCCCTGTCGGCGCTGCCCACGACCGAGAAGGTCAGGCTTTTGGAGTCGGCCCACGACTCGTAGCGGGCGACCAGGGCGTCACGCCGGACCAGGGCCTCGCGCTGTACCGCGTCCAGCTTGGCGCGGCACTCGGCCGTCCCGACACCGGAGAAGAAGCGGTCGTAGGCGGAGTCCTCTTCGTTGTCGATGTCGTTGGGGGCGACGTAGGCCACGGTGCCGGCCATGTCGCGCGGGTAGAAGCGGCGGTAGTAGGTGGCCGTCATGCCGCCTTTGCTGCCGCCCGTGGCGAGCCACCGCTTGCCGTAGATGCCGCGGAGCGCCTGGTAGAGGCGGTGCTGGTCGCTGGCCGCCTGCCATATGTCGAGCTTGGACCAGTCGGCGGGCTGGGGACGGGAAGGGGTGAAGAAGCGGTATTCCAGCGAGACCTGGTTGCCGTCGACGATGCGCGTCGGCTCGCTCCGGCTGGGGTTGGTGCTGACTCCGTAGCCCGAGGTGTAGAACACCGTGGGCCGGTCCGTGGACTTGTGCAGCAGGGTGAACCGCTGAGTGAAGGTGCCCTGGTACGGGTGGCGGTGGTCGATGGGTTGGGTGTAGCCGAGGATGAGGTAGCGGTATCCGTCGTAGGGCTTCTCCTCGATGAAGCTCATACCCGGGATAGCGAGGATGCGGTCCTTGATGTCCGGGCTGCCGGGCTCCGGACCACCGGATCCCGGTGCGGCCGCACCCGCGGCCGCGCCGCCGGTCGCCACGGTGGCCGCGAGCACCACCAGCGCCAGCAGCCATCTGAGCGTCGTACGCATGTGTCCTCCCCCTTCGTGCGCATAAGTCGCGTGAGTCGCACAGGTATCCGAGAAGCTATCCGGCCCCAGGCGTGACCGCCAGACCTGCCCTCGCGGCGATTACTACGGACAGTTATCTACGCCACCCCCTTTCGTAGCGGCGCGTGATGGCCCATGCTTCTTGTATGGACGGAGACGAACGGCGCGAACGCGCACAGCGGGCCGAGCGGCTCAAGCGGTATCTGAGCGACCTTCAGCAGCGGATCGACCCGCGCTCTTTGGATCTGCTCATGCGGCTCCTACACGAAGTGAGCACCTCGCCGGCAGTGCGCGGAGGAACGTACGAACTCGGTATGGGACCTGAGGAGAAGGAGCTGTTCACGCCTGCCCTGCAGGCGGAACTGCTGGTGCTCTTCGGCCTGCTGACCGTGCAGGACGAACGGGTGGTGGTCGATCTCGGCGACAGCCCGCACGCCAAGGGCGTGAAAGTCCTCGTGCCCCAGGACCGGGCGGACGACCCCGACTTCCTGCACCGCCAGAAGCAGCGGGTGGCAGCGGAGGCGGAGCAGCGGGAGCGGGACCGGCTGGAGGTCGAGGGAATAGCGAGGGCGAGCGGCATGGAGCCATGATGTCACGCTGCGTAACATAGAGTCAAGCACTCTGCGTAATCACCCGCAGGCTCGACGTGCGGCATCCTGCCGTGCGATCGAACCAGCCGCGGAGGATCCGGCGGACCGCACAGGTCAGGGCACAGTGTCCGGCGTCTGCCGGCCGCACGGCGGAGCAGGAGCGCACCGGAGTGCCGACCGGCGCCGGTCGGGCCGGGAGGCCGTCCCGCCGGCAGGCGCCGGCAGGCGCCGGGACGTGACGGGCCTCCGCCTGAACGGGTCCCCGAGCCTCGGCGGGCCCGCGACGCGGATCCCCGCCCGGGCACGGGGACCCGTTCAGGCGGTGGCCCCGCCCCCGGGCACGGGCCNGCCCCGCCCCCGGGCACGGGCCCGCCCGGACCCGGGATACGCCCGGACCCGGGATACGCCCGGACCCGGGATACGCCCGGACCCGGGACGCGCCTAGGCACCCGCCGGAGCGGCCTCGCCCGTGAACGCCTCACCGGTGAAGGTGCGCCACAGCTCGGCGTACCGGCCGTCGCGGGCGAGCAGGTCCTCGTGCGTGCCGTCCTCGACCACCCGCCCGCGGTCCAGCACCACCACGCGGTCCGCCCGGGCCGCCGTCGTCAGCCGGTGCGCGACGAACAGCGTGGTCCTGCGGCCCGCGAGGCGCTCGGTGGCCCGGTTGACCAGGTCCTCGGTCGCCAGGTCGAGAGCCGCCGTCGCCTCGTCGAGCAGCAGGATGTCGGGGTCGACCAGTTCGGCCCGCGCCAGGGCGATGAGCTGCCGCTGCCCGGCCGACAGGTTTCGCCCGCGCTCGGCGACCTCGTGCAGGTAGCCGCCGTCGAGCGAGGCCACCATGGCGTGCGCGCCGACCGCCCGCGCGGCCGCCTCCACCTCCGCGTCAGTCGCGTCCGGCCGCCCGTACGCGATGGCGTCACGCACCGTCCCGGCGAACAGGTACGGCTCCTGCGGGACCACGCCCAGCCGCCGCCGGTAGCCGCTCAGATCCAGTTCGCGCAGGTCGGTGCCGTCGACCCGGACGGTGCCCGAGCTGGGGTCGTAGAAGCGGGCGACGAGCTTGACCAGGGTGGACTTCCCCGCTCCGGTCTCGCCGACGAAGGCGACGGTCTGCCCGGCCGGAATGTGCAGGTCCACGCCGGTCAGCGCGGGAGTCCGCTCGCCGCCGTCCCCGCCGTACCGGAAGCCGACGCCCTCGAAGGCGATCTCCCCGCGCAGCGTCGGCACCCCGCGCGGGTCGGCGGCGGCCGGGGTGGTGGTCGGCTCGCGCAGCAGCTCCTGGATGCGCCGCAGGGACACGGCGGCCTGCTGGTAGCCGTCGAAGACCTGGGAGAGCTGCTGGACGGGCGCGAAGAACAGGTCGATGTAAAGCAGGTAGGCCACCAGCGCGCCCGCCGTCAGGGTCCCGTCGCCGACCCGTCCGGAGCCCACGATCAGCACCAGCGCGGCGGAGACCGAGGACAGCAGCTGGACGAAGGGGAAGTAGACGGATATCAGCCGCTGGCCGTGCACCCGCGCGCTCCGGTACGCGTCGCTGCGCGCCCCGAACCGCTCGCGGCCCGCGCGCTCGCGCCGGAACGCCTGCACGATCCGCAGGCCCGCCACCGTCTCCTGAAGGTCGGCGTTGACCAGGCCGACGCGGTCCCGCGCGAGTTCGTACGCCCGTACGCTGCGCCGCCGGAAGACGACCGTGGCGGCGGCGAGGAAGGGCAGGGTGGCGAAGACCAGCAGCGCCATCGGGACGTCGATGGCCAGCAGCGCGACGAGTATCCCGAAGAAGGTCAGCAGGCTGACCACGGCGGTGACCAGGCCCGTCTGAAGGAAGGTGGACAGGGCGTCGACGTCCGTGGTCATGCGGGTCATGATCTTGCCGGTCAGCTCACGCTCGTAGTAGTCGAGGCCGAGCCGCTGGAGCTGGGCGAAGATCTTGACGCGGAGGCTGTAGAGCACCCGCTCGCCGGTCCGCCCGGTCAGCCGCGTCTCGCCGAACTGCGCGGCCCACTGCGTCAGGACGACGAGCAGCGCCACCCCGGAGGCCGTCCACACCGCGCCGAGCGCGAGCCGCCGCACGCCGTCGTCGATGCCGTGCCGGATGAGGACGGGCAGCAGCAGTGCGGCGACCGCGTCGGCCGCGACCAGCAGCAGGCTGACCGCCAGCGGCGTGCCGAAGCCGCGCAACAGCCGCCGCAGGCCGTACGCGCGCTCGGGGCGCGCGGCCTGTGCCTCGTCCACGTCGGGGGTGTCGGTAGCGGGCGGCAGCGCGGCGACCTTGGCCGACAGGTCGGCGGTGGCCGACGCTCCGGCGCGCGCGGCCGTGCCCGGGCGGCCCGCCACCGGCTCCCGGCCGGGGATCGGCGGCGGGCCGTCCCCGAGCGTGGGACGCGAGCCGTCCCGGGCCGCCG
>NZ_JAVSCF010000197.1:0-12200 GCF_031932565.1 Streptomyces sp. B1866 | reverse complement strand
GGCCGGAGCCGGGGCCGCCGCCGGGCCGCTCTGCCCCGGTCCGGCCGCGGCCGGACCGGCGAGGGCCGCCGCGAGGGCCAGGCCCGTGGCCGCGGCGGCGGCGCCGAGGGGGACGCGTATCCGGGGGCGGGTACGGCGTCCGCGGGTTCCGCTGCGTCTGAGCACGTCGACTCCCGGTAGTAAGCGAGGAGTTAAAGCCCGTTAAGGTGCCGCACAACCTAGGCGGCGGGCGGGCTCCGGGCAATGGTGTAGCGCCTGTAACGTTTGACACTCGCGCCCCGCAGAAGTCGCTGATCGGTACACGCGACGTTCCGGTCCCGCATCGATCACGCCCGGGCCCTGTCAATCCGGACGTAACCGGAGTTAGCTCGGCGATTGACATGCCGCTCGATGAAAAGAGGGCACTGTGGCCGAGAAGAGCGCCGCGAGCGCACGTGCGGACCAGTCCGGGCAGATAGGGCGCCGGGTGCTCCGGCTCCGCAGGCAGCAGGGGCTGACGCAGCGGCAGTTGGCGGAGCCCGCCTACACCGCCGCGTACGTCTCCACTCTGGAAGCGGGCCGGGTGCGGCCCTCCGAGGCGGCCCTGCGCCACCTCGCCGGACGCCTCGGCGTCAGCTACGAGGAGCTGGCCACCGGCCGCTCCCCGCAGGAGGCGGTCCGGCTGCGGGCCGGGCTCACCGACGCGCGCCGCGCGCTGGCCACCGGCCTGCCCGCGCACGCCGCCGACCGCTTCCGCGCGCTGCTCGCCGAGGCCGAACGGCTCGGGCTCGCCGAGGAGCGGGCGGCGGCCCTGCTGGGCCTCGGCGACTGCGAGCTGGAGGCCGGTCGGCTGTCCGCCGCGCGCCACCACTTCGAGGCCGTCGAGCGGCTGCTGGCCGACGGGCCGCTGCCGCGCCGCGTCCCGGCGGTCCGCGGCCGGGCGGTGGCCCACCTGCTCGCGGGCGAACTGCGCTACTCCTGTTACCTGCTGGAGACCGCCATCGACGAGCTGAACGCCTCGGGCCTGCACGACCCGCACGCGCTGCTGCTGCTCTACACCGCCGTCATCGCCCCGTACATGGACATGGGCGCGCACGCGCGTGCCGCGCACGCCGCCGAACTGGCGCTCGCGCTCGCGCCCCGGGTGGACGACCCCGCACTGGTCGCGGGCATGCACCGCGGCGTGGCCCGTACGCTCATCGCCGAGGGCCGCACGGCCGAGGCGGACGCCTCGCTGGCCAAGGCCCAGGAGCTGTACCAGCAGCTGGGCATCCGCACCGAGCTGGCGCACTGCCACTGGATGCGCGGGTACGTGCTCGCCCAGGACGGTGACCTGGAACGGGCGGAGCGCGAACTGCGCACGGCCCGCGACATGCTGGCGAGCAAGCGGGCCGCGCTGTTCACCGTCCAGGTGGAGGTGGAGCTGGCGGACGTGCTGCGCAGGCAGGGGCGTACGGCGGAGGCGGAGGCCCTGCTGCGCCCCCTGGTGCGGCCGCTGCCCGACCTCTCGCCCGGCGCCGGTGCGGCGGACGGGGAGTCCGCGGAGCACCGGGAGCCCGCGGACGGACCGGACGCCACGGACGGACCGGGCGCCACGGACGGCCAGAACGCCACGGACGGGCCGGACGCGACGGACGGCGGCGGCGCGGGCGACCTGGCGGCGCTCACCGCCGAGCGCGGCGCCGTGCACGCGGGCGGGGCGTACCGGCTGCTCGGGCTGATCGCCGAGGAGCGCGGCGCGGTCGAGCTGGCGGAGGAGCACTACTGCGCGGCCCTGTCGCTGCTGGAGCGCACCGGAGCGGCCGGGGACCTGGCCGACCTGTGCCGCCTGCTGGGCGACCTGCTGCGCCGCGAGGGCCGGACGGAGGCGGCGCTGGACGCCTACCGCACGGGGCTCGGGCACCGGGCCGCACCGGGCACGACGACCCTGGGCCCCGCGCCCGCCGCACCGCCGATCTGAGAACCCGCCCGGTCCCGCCGGCCGCTGGCGCCGAAGAAGTGACCCGCGCGGGCCCTGGACGCCGCCCGGGAACGTACGGAACCGGGCCGGACACCCGGGCCGCCGTGTGTGGGGGGCACGGCGGACCGCGCGCCGGGCGGGCCGCCTCCGGGCTCGCGGGACGGCCTGAGAGGAGTCTGCCCGGTCCGGGCCGTTCCGGAATCCTCCGCAGGGCCCATTCGCACCCCGCCGACCGGCGGGGGTACGAGCCGCGAGACCGGCCCGCGCGGGCCGCCCGGACGGTGCGGCCCGCGCGGCTCCCGCGCCTCCGCCGCCGCGGGCCTCAGCCCGGCGGCGGCGCCGGCGCGGGCCCCGCGGCCGCTGTGACCGGCGTCACCGAAGGTCCGGGCACACCAGTCGCGGCAGCAACGTCCGGATACACCTCGAACAGGCGGCGCACCCCGAGGGCCGCCAGCACCCGGTCGATGTGCGAGCCCTCCCGGGACGGCGGCCGAGCGCTCCCGGCGGCCTGCCCGGCGGCGGGTTCACCGGCCCCGGCGTCGCGCCCGGCGGCCTGCCCGGCGTCCCGGTCCGCCCGTCCCGCGGCGCGTCCGTCGCGCCCGGCGGCGCGTCCGGCGGCGTGCTCGGCCGGGAGGATCAGCCGCAGGCGGCCCGAACACGAGCGCATCAGGCGGCGCGCGGCTATCAGCACGCCGACGCCGCTGGTGTCGCACAACCGCACTTCCGACAGGTCGAGGACGAGCCAGCGGCGGCCCTCGGCGACCGCCTGGTGCACGTGCTGCCGGACCTCGGGAGAGGACACCAGGTCCATCTCCCCGCGGACGCGCAGGACGGCCCACGCACCCCGCTCACTCCCCGTCACCTTCAACGTCACGCGCTCGAACCCCTTCGTTCGCCGGTAACCGAAATCGACTGTTCTGAGTAGGCGGTTGCCCGTACGGGTCACGCGTGAGCGCATGCCCGTACCCCGGTTCTGCCGTGAAACACCGTGCGGCGTGAGCCGGAAGTGAGACCCTATGCGCTCCGGGAACCCTTCGCCCTAGGAAACGCGCGCAAAGTGACAAACCCTGTACCACGCGTGCTGCCGAGATGGCGCACTTCACTTCAGAAGGGGGCAAGGTGTCAGTGGGCCGCACTACATTCGCCAGGAGAGGCCGACGAAGCGATGGGGGCCGCATGGTGGAGGACGCACCGCCTCGCTGGGACCGCAGGACGCAGCAGCGGCTGGCCCGGGGCGAGGCCGCCGCGCTCGGCGAGCTGTACGACCGCTGCGCCGCCCTCGTGCACGGCCTCGCCCTCCGGGTGCTGGAGGAAGAGGAGGCCGCCGACCGCGTCACCTGCGAGGTCTTCGGCTACGTGTGGGAGAACCCGGACGCGTACGACCCGCGGCAGGGCTCCCTGCGCTCCTGGCTCGCCTCACTGACCCACCGTCAGGCGGTGTACCGGCTGCGGCAGTCGATGGCCGCGCCGGACGGGCCGGGGGCGCGGCTGATGCCGGAGGAGGTCGAGGAGCGGATCCGCGAGGCGTCCGCCGCCGCCCGCGCCGACTACATCGTCACGTCCATGCCCGCCCCGCTGCGCACCGCCCTGGAGCTGACCTACTTCGGCCGCCACGACTACCGCGGGACGGCCGCCGCGCTCGGCGTGACGCCGGAGGAGGCCCGGCGCCGGCTGCGCCTCGGCCTCCAGCTGCTGTCCTCGGCGTACGCCCATGCGGCGCCGCAGCCGCCGCCGTCCGGTGACCACGGACGGCAATGGTGACCGGGCAGGACAGCGCCGACGGCGACGGCTCCACCCCCAGGAGACCGGAAGAGCCGGAGGAGCCGGAGCGGCCGGACGGACCGGGCGGACCGGAGCGGCCGGAGGGCCCGCGCGGGCCCCGGCAGCCGCCGGTAAAACCAGGAGAACCGGGAGAACCGGGAGAAGGCGACGGCGGCGGCCCTGCGGCGCCAGGCGGGCCGGCGCCCCGCAAGCACGAGCACCCGCGAATACCCTCGCCCCGGCGCGCGGCGGAGGACAGCGGCCGGTGGACGGCGCACGGCCGGCCGCGCGAGGCGCGAGGTGGTGAGCGCGCGCCGGACGAGCCCGCCGCCCCCGACGACCCCGACCCGGACGCCGGTCCCGGTCCCGACCGGGTCCCCGCCCTCGCCGCACCTCCGGGCCCGACCCCGGACACCGACCCGGGCGACCCCGACGACGACCCTCCGGACGCCTACCCCACCCTGGACCACGTGGCCGAGACCCATCCCGACGCCGATCCCCAAGCCGCCGCCTCCGCCTGGGATCCCGACTCCGCCCCCGCCGGCTCCGGCGAGTTACGGGTGCCGGCCCCGGCCGGCCCCTCCCGACCGCCTCCGTCCCGACCCGGTTCGCCCCCGCACCACGCGCTGAGGTCGCTGCTCGGCGTGTGGGCGCTGAGCGCCTGCGACGAGGAGGAAGCCGCCGCCGTGGAGGCGCACTTGCCCCACTGCGCCGCGTGCGCCGAGGAGGCGGCGCGGCTGCGCAAGGCCGCGGCCCTGCTCAGTCCCACCCACAGCCTGGACCTCGACCCGCTGCTGCGCTCCCGGGTGCTGGACGGCTGCCTCGGCCGCCGCCCGGCCCGGGTCCCGGTGCCCGCGTGGGCGGCCGCGTACGACGCGGAGGCCGCGCGACTCGACGCGCTGCTGCGGGACATGGGCGGGGGCGAGTGGCGGGCGGCGGTGCGGCTGCGGTGGTTCGACGGACTGCGGGTCGTGGGCCGGAACACGTCCGTCTCCGGTGTGATCGGGCACCTGTTCGCCGTGGACGGCGCCGTGGCCGCGTTCCTCGGCATGCCCGACCCGCTCGGCGCGTGGGCGCCGGCGTCCTTGGAGGAGCGCACCGAGGCGTACTGGCGCGCGACCCCCGGCCTCGGCCCGGCCGGCCCCGCCACGCGCGGGACCGCGACGCGCGTCCCGGCCCCCGGCCGCGGCCCGGCCCCGGACGGCGACCCGCCCGCTCCCGGCCCCGGCGCCCCGGGCGCCGTGCGGGAGTCGTGGCGCGAGCAGGGCCACGCGCTGGTGCGGACCGTGTCGTTCGCCGGGCGCGGCATCGCCGAGCTGCCCCTGGAGTTCGGCGGCCTCCCGCTGACCGTACGGGACGTCTTCATCGACCGCGCCTTCGAGTGCTGGCTGCACGCCGTGGACATAGCCGGGGCCGTGCACTACCCGTACGGGCCACCGGCCGACGAGCACCTGGCGGGCATGGTGGACCTGTACGCCCGGCTGCTGCCCACCGTGCTGGCCGCGCGCCGCCGCGCGGGCCTGGCCGGGCCGCCCCGCGGGCTGGTCGCGGCGGGCAGGCCCGGCCGCAGCCTGCGCCTGGAGGTCGAGAGCTGCGGGACGTGGCACATCGCGCTGGACTCCCCGGGCGCGGTCGCCTCGGAGGCGGGCGTGGTGGCCGGGATCGCGCTGGACCGCGAGGCGTTCCTGGAGCTGGCGGCGGGGCACGTGCCGCCGTGGGAGGCGGCGGCGGCCCGGGCCGGGGACGAGGAGGCGGTACGGGACGTGCTGTTCGCGCTGGCGTCGCTGTCCCGGATGTGACCGGGGGCCACCCGCGATTCCGACCGCCGGACCGGCGGAGACCCGCCACGGACACCCGCCACGGACACGCGGCGGCCCCGCCCGCCTGCCTCGGGAGGCGGGCGGACGGGGCGCTCAGGAGAGGTTGACGCGGGGCGATCAGGTGACGTTGACGCCTCCCCACGCCCGGTCCACCGTCTTGTACTCGGTGCTGGCCGACCCGTACAGCGCCCGGGCCGCCTTCAGCGTCGCCAGCCGCGCACCCGCGTAGTCCGTCGTGGACGTCATGTACGTGGTCAGCGCCTTGTACCAGATCTTCGCCGCCTTGGCGCGGCCGATGCCGGTGACGCGGCGGCCGTCGATCGTGGGGCTGTTGTACGTCACGCCGTTGACGACCTTCCGGCCGCTGCCCTCGGACAGCAGGTAGAAGAAGTGGTTGGCGGGGCCGGACGAGTAGTGCACGTCGTCCCAGCCGATGTACCAGATCCAGTAGTCGTACGAGGCGCCGTCCTTGCTGGGCTGGTCCATGTAGCGCAGCGGCTTGCCGTTGCCGAAGATGTTGATCTTCTCGCCGATCAGGTAGTCGCCCTTGTCGGCGGTGTTGTTCGCGTAGAACTCCACGGCGGAGCCGAAGATGTCGGACGTCGCCTCGTTCAGGCCGCCCGACTCGCCGCTGTACTCCAGCTTGGCGGTGGCCGCGGTGAGGCCGTGGGTCATCTCGTGCCCGGCGACGTCCAGCGAGGTCAGCGGCCGCTGGTTGGCCTCGCCGTCGCCGTAGGTCATGCAGAAGCAGGTGTCGGACCAGAAGGCGTTGACGTACGCGTTGCCGTAGTGGACCCGGGAGTAGGCGGCCTTGCCGTTGTTCCGGATGCCGTTGCGGCGCAGGACGTATTTGTAGTAGTCCCAGGTCTTGGCCGCGCCGTAGTGGGCGTCGACGGCGGCGGTCTGCGTGTTGCTCGGCTTGCCGTTGCCCCAGATGTTGTTCGAGTCGTACATGATCGCGCCCCNCCGTTGCCCCAGATGTTGTTCGAGTCGTACATGATCGCGCCCCGGCCGGACGTGCCGTGCCGCAGGTCGTACGTCTCGTGGCCGCCGCGCGAGCCGTCGCGCAGCGAGTAGCGGCCGCCGGTGCGGGTGGTGCCGATGGAGACCTTGCCGCTGTACTGGCTGTAGCCGGTGCCGGTGGCGTTGTCCACGGCCTGGTGCTGGTACAGCTTCCTGCCGGTGTCCGCGTCGGTGACGACGTGGAGTTCGCTCGGGGTGCCGTCGTCCTGGAGACCGCCGACGACCGTCTCGTACGCCAGCACCGGCTTGCCGGTGGCGGCCCAGACGACCTTGCGCGCCCGGTCGGCCGCGGTCCGCGTGCCGCCCTCCGCCTTGGCGGCCTTGACCGCGGTCCGCTCGGCGTCGGCGGCACTCGCGGAGGCGATCAGGTCGGCCGGGGCGATCCGGGCCCCGGTCGCCCTGGTGACGTCGGTGACGGCGCCGCGGGCCGACCGGTGTACGACCAGGTCGCCGCCGAGCACCGGCAGGCCGGCGTAGGTGCGCTCGTACCGGGTGTGGGTGGTGCCGTCCGCGTCCCGCAGCACGTCGCGCACGACCAGCTTCTCCTGGGCGCCTAAGCCCAGGGACCCGGCGGTGGCGGCCGCGGCGGCGTCGCCCGCGCGCAGCAGCTCGGCACGCTGGGCGGGCGTCAGGGCGACGGGCAGCGCCGCGTCCCCGCCGGCCTGCGGCGCGGCGTCGGCGGCGCCGGCGCCGACGCCCGCGGCGAGCAGGACCGCGGCCAGCGCCGAGGCTCCGCCCGCGGTCAGGCGGCGCCGCGTACGGCGCGTCGAGCCGGCCGTTGCGGAACGGGAGCCTCTGCTCCCGCCCGGCCGCTCACCTCTGCCAGAGGAGTCGGAATCTGCGGTTCTGTCTGTTGTACGTGATATGCCTGACGAAGGGCTGGACGAATCCGAGCGCACGTCGATCTCCCGTCGAATGGTTCCGGGTTGCGATGCCGGACGGCGCGAATCACCGCCCAACGAACAGAAGGCGCGATCACTCCGCGTACGCAACGTATCGCTCGTACGATATACAGGCCAATACATGGACATGTTGAGCTGTGTCCAAAAGATGCCAATCAGAGGTGTATCTACGGGGATACGGCGCTCCGGCGCGCGACCGGCGGCCGAAGCGCCCGGCGGAAGCCCCCAGCCCGAAGGCCCCGCGCCGAAGCCCGTCCGTCCGCAGGCCCGGGCCCGGGCCCGGGCCGAGGCCCGACCGGAGCCCGGGAACGCGAAACGCCGCCAGGGCCGATGCCCTGGCGGCGTACGCACGTCCGCTCGCGGCCGCCGGGAAGCACCCGGCGGACGCCCGGGTCAGCCGAAGACCACCGTCCGGTGCCCGTTCAGCAGCACCCGCCGCTCGCTGTGCCACTTCACCGCCCGCGCGAGCGCCTGGCACTCCACGTCGCGCCCCACCGCAACCAGCCGCTCCGGCGTCAGCTCGTGGCCGACCCGCTCGACCTCCTGCTCGATGATCGGCCCCTCGTCCAGCTCCGCCGTCACGTAGTGCGCCGTCGCCCCGATCAGCTTCACGCCCCGCGCGTGCGCCTGGTGATAGGGCTTGGCGCCCTTGAAGCTCGGCAGGAAGGAGTGGTGGATGTTGATGATCCGGCCGGACAGCTGCTTGCACAGGTCGTCCGACAGCACCTGCATGTACCGGGCCAGCACC
Organism: Streptomyces sp. B1866; assembly: GCF_031932565.1. Taxonomy (NCBI): domain Bacteria; kingdom Bacillati; phylum Actinomycetota; class Actinomycetes; order Kitasatosporales; family Streptomycetaceae; genus Streptomyces; species Streptomyces sp. B1866. The sequence goes on along the minus strand of NZ_JAVSCF010000197.1, from coordinate 4,007 downwards.
ACCAGCTCGACCCCCTCCCGCCGCACCAGCTCCAGCAGCTCGGCCTCGGCCTCCGCCTTGGTGTCGGGGGTCACCGGGATGTGCCGGAAGGGCACCCCGTACGAACCGGCCAGCTCGGCGAAGTCTTGGTGGTTGGAGACCACGGCCGCGACCTCCACCGGCAGCGCGCCGATGCTCCAGCGGAACAGCAGGTCGTTCAGGCAGTGCCCGAAACGGCTGACCATCAGCACGACGCGCATCCGCTCGTCCGCCCGGTGGATCTGCCAGTCCATGCGGAACGACTCGCCCACGGCCGCGAAGCTGGCCCGCAGGTCCTCCACGCCCACCCGGGTGGGCGTCTCCGCGCGGAAGTGGACCCGCATGAAGAACAGCCCGGTGTCGCGGTCGCCGAACTGCTGACTGTCCTCGATGTTGCAGCCGGTCATGAACAGGTAGCTGGACACCGCGTGCACGATGCCCTGTTTGTCCGGGCAGGACAGGGTCAGGATGTACTGGTCGGGCGGCCCCTGGCCGACCGGGGGCTCAGCGGCGGAGGCGGACGGGTGCGGCTTGCTCATGACTCCATAGCGTCGCACACGCGCGTGGGGCCACCGGCCCGTCGCGGCCCGGACGCCCCGCGCATTGCCCCGGACGCCGCGCCCGGCCCCTCACCCGTCCCGCACGCGAGGACACCCCCGCGCGTGAGGAGTCACTCGCCCCCGCGCGTGAAGGCCGCCAGCGCCTCCAGCGTCACGGGCGGCACGTCCGGATCGTCCCCGTCGTTCGCCGCGAGCCGCACGTGCGCCTCCCGGGCCGCCCGCAGGGCCTCCGGCCACCCGTGGTGTTCGAGGTAGGCAGAGACCGGCGCGTCCGGCCCCACCTGGTGCATGATCCGCAGCACCCGCAGCACGGCGACGTCCACGAGCGCCGCCTCCTGCGAGTCCCGGAAGATCGTCCCGACGTACTTCTCGGCGGACCAGTTGTCCAGCCACGTGTCCTCGACCAGCCGGTAGACGGCGTCGGTCACGTCCCCGTACCCGGCCTTCCCGGCCAACCAGCACTCGTGCTGGAACGTGGGGTCGGAGAGCATGTGCAGCGCGGAGCGCACATTGCTGCGCCAGCGCCACCACGGCATGTCATGAAGTGGCATGGCGTCCATGGTGGTCGAGCTACGGGCGCGACGGGAAGAGTTCTCCGAACCTGGCACAGCAGTCAATCGTACGTTTCTTCGCATCGGCGCGCCCCGCCACCCCCGCAATTCACCTTTGAGACACCTTCAGTTCGGTATTCGGAGCTGCCGAGTTACGCGGGAAAAGCCAGTCTCCATGCCATGACCGGGAGACGGCGTATCATCCCCCATCCGCGGCGGGCCATGACCGCGACCCTGTGCACGGCGGTCGGGGTGTCACTGCTCGCCAGCTGTGGTTCCATTCCTGGCACGACCGCGGCGGCCCAGGAGAACAGCATCACCGTCATGACGTGGGCCCCCGAGGACACGTCTGCGACCAACATGCCCGGCATGCCCGCCATGGCGCGTGCCTTCGCCCGCTGGGTCAACGACACCGGCGGCATCCACGGGCGCAAGCTCCGCGTCCTGACCTGCAACGAACACAACGACTCGGTGCAGGCCGCCACCTGCGCCCGCCGCGCGGCAGCCGAGAAGGCCGTCGCGGTCGTCGGCTCCTACAGCCAGCACGGCAGCTCCTTCATGGCCCCTCTGGAGATCAAGGGAATACCGTACATCGGCGGGTACGGTCTGTCCGAGGAGGAGTTCAGCAGCCCGTATTCCTACCCGGTCAACGGCGGCCAGGCGGCGCTGTTCGCGGGCAACGGGCGGCAGCTGGCGTCCATCTGCGAGCAGGTGGCGCTGGTACGGCCCGACACCATCGCGGGCGACGAGCTGCCCGACCTGCTCAACGCCGGGCTGACCGCGGGCGGCGGCCGCCCCGCCACCGACGTACGCGCCCCCGAGGACGCGAGCGACTACACCGCGCAGGCCCGCGAGGCGCTCAAGGGCGTCGGGGCCCGCACGGGCGCCGGTACCGGTACCGGCGCGGACGGTGTCGGCGCGAGCACCCCGGACCCGGCCGCGACCGGCGCCGACGGCTCGCCCGCCCCGACCACCGGCACCGACGCCACCCCGGCCGCGAGCACCGGCTCGCCCGGCACGGACACCGCGGGCACCTCGGGCAGCACCGCCGGGGACTACGGGACCACCGCCTCGCCCACCGCGGGCACCGACCCGAGCACCGGCCCGGCGGACACCGCCGCGACCACCGGCACGTCGGGCGCGGGCACCAGCGGCGCCGAGTCCGGCGGCACCGGCACCTCGGCGGGCACCACCGGTACGGGCGGCGGCGCCACGAGCGCCACGAGCGCCGAGGTCGCCAGCAGCACCGGGGCCGCCCGGCGCGGCGGCAAGAGCGGCTCCTGCGTGACCGCCGTCCTGGGCATGCGCACGAGCACCTTCTTCGACTCCTTCCGGCGCGTCCACGAGAAGGAACCGAAGGTGCGCATCGCCTCCGTCCTGGGCAGCGTCCGGCAGGCCCTGGTCGACAGCACGGGCGGCGCCGACAGCGCCCTGGAGGGCGCGTACGCCACCGGCTGGTACCCGGCGGCCGACGACCCGCGCTGGCGGCCCATGAACGAGGTCATCAGCAAGTACGCCTTCAACGACAACGCCATCGACCCGGCCGACCCCGGCACCCAGACCACCTGGATCGCCTACACCGCGCTGCGCTCGGTACTGCTGTCGCTCAAGCCGGGCGACATCAGCGCCACCACGGTCCGGCGCGCCCTGGACAACGGCTACTCGGTCAACACCGGGGGCCTGACGCCCACCCTGCGGTGGGCCGACGGCGACATGCTGGCCGTGTCCTCCTACTCGCGGATCACCAACGCCGACGTGACCTACCAGGAGGTGCGCGACGGGAGGCTGGTGGCCACCCGGCAGGGGTTCGTGGACGTGACCGACACCCTTCAGCGTCTCAGCGGCGACAACTGAGGGGGCCGCCGAAGGGGCCGCCGACGGCGAGGCGAGGGCCCGGCCCGCACCTCGCCGAAGCGCCCCGGGCCCTGACGCACGGGCGGGGGCGGCCGGATGGTCCGGCCGCCCCCGCCCGTGCGTCTCGCCTGTGCCTTCCGGCCCGCCTCCGGACCGGGCCGGACTTGCCTCCGGGCGTACGACGGCCCACGCGCGTACGAGGCGCCCGCGCGTACGAGGCCCACGCGCGGGCGGGACCCGTACGGCCCCGACCCGCCCCCGGTCAGGACGTGCGTACGCCCCGCGACCGCGCGGGCCGGACCGTCCCCCGCGGCCCCGTCACAGCTGGCTGAAATCGCGCCGGGTCAGCCCGTGCTGGTCCGCGATCGGGTTCCACAGCGCGGCGGCCTGCTTCTTCGCCACGGTCGCCTGGGCGCTGGCCACCTCCGCCGCCGTCATCTGCGGCGTCCGGCGGGCCTTGCCCTTGTGGCAGCCCTTCTTGTCGCCGACCTGGCCGGCCCAGGCCGCGTAGTGGTTGTCGGCCGCGGCGGACGACTGCCACGCCGTGGTCAGGGCGGCGGTCAGCCGCGCGTGGCCGGGCAGCCGGTCCACGGACAGCCTGCCGAGCCGCTCGACCAGGCCGGAGCGCTGGCCGGCCGCCGTGCGCAGGTCGGTGGCGGCCTGGGGCAGGTTCTGGCAGGCCTTGATGTTCTCCACCGCGCTGATGACGGACGAGCGGCTGTCGTTGCTGTCCGCCAGCAGCGCGTCGAGTGCCTTGGCCTGCGCCTGCGCCGGGTCGGCGCCCTGCCCGGCGCCGTCGCCGGTCCCCGGGTCGGCCGAGGCGCCCTTGCCGTGCCCGGCCCCGTCGCTCTTGCCGTCGTCGCCGCCCTGCGAGCTGAGCACGGCTCCGGTGGCCAGCCCGGCGACGGCGCAGACGGCCACGACGATGCCGATGACGGCCGGGCGCGACAGGCGGCGGCGCCCGCCGCTGCGCCCGCCCGCCCGGTGCGACGGCGGCGCGCCGTCGCCGTGGCCGGGCGCGGCG
>NZ_JAVSCF010000196.1:0-12291 GCF_031932565.1 Streptomyces sp. B1866 | reverse complement strand
GCCGGCGCGCCCGGCGCCGCCGGCGGCGGCGTCTGGCCGGTGCCGGGCGCGGCCAGCGGGTCCCAGCCGCCGGGCCGGTCGGCCGGGTCGGCCGGGTCGAACGCCACACCGGGCGGCAGCTGCACGAAGCCCGTGGCCTCCGCGTCCCACTCCGGGCCGCGCGGCATGGGCTGCCAGCCGCCGGCCGGCTCGGGCCGCTGCGGCCGCTGTTCATCACTCACGCGAGTGCCCTCCCCAGTGCTCGGCGGGCCAGGGCTGCCACCGTACGCCTCAGGTGCAGGGCCGCGGGCGGCAGGGGGACCGGCTCGGAGCCGTCGTCGGGCGCGGGCGGGTCGGGGATGCAGGCGACCGCCACGTAGTCGCCGAAGGCCGACAGCACCTCGGGAGCCAGGGCGCGGTCGCCGTCCCAGTCGATGAGCGAGGCGACCCACGCCTCGGCGTCCAGCGGGCGCAGCGGCATCGGCGCGACGGCGCCCACCGCGCACCGCACGTACCGCCGGGCCGGGTCGAGCACGACCGCCACCGACGCGGTGGCCCGGCCGGGGCCGGTGCGGCCGGTGGCCTTCAGGAAGGTCTGCGGGGCGTGCAGCAGCGGCACCCGCACGTATCCGACCAGTTCGGCCGGGCGCAGCATCTCGGCCCCGGCCAGCAGGTGGCCGACGGGGATCTCGCGGCGCGCGCCCTCGGGCCCGGCGACGACCAGGACGGCCTCCAGCGCGGCGAGCACGGGCAGCGCGTCGCCGGTGGGGGCGGCGGTGACGATGTTGCCACCGAGCGTGCCCGCGTTGCGGATCTGCGGCGGGCCCGCGGCGCGCGCGGCGGCGGCCAGCGCCGGAATGAGGGCGGCGAAGTCGGGCCGTCCCATACGCGCGTGCGTGAGCCCGGCGCCGAGCAGGGCGTGGCCGTTCTGGTACTGCCAGCCGCGGATCTCGCCGATACGGCCCAGGCCCACGAGCGCGGCCGGACGCAGCAGGCCGGAGTTGACCGCGGCCATCAGATCGGTGCCGCCCGCGACGGGCACGGCGGCGGGCATGGCGGCCAGTGCCGCCACGGCCTCATCGAGCGAGCCCGGCAACGTCACCGTGTGCGCTGCCTGCGGTGCGTGCGTGGTCAACCCAAGCGCCCCTTCCCCGGTGTCCCCGGCTGTTGCGCCGTACGGTACGTGCTCACAGCCCGGACGTGGCAACTCTGGCACATCCCCGGGCGCCCTGCCGCCAGGGTCCGAGACGTGCGGATCCCTCCCTCGGATAGGAGATGGCGGAGGTTCGCGGCGATGCCCCCGGCACGCGCGAATCGCCCCGTTCTATGGGGCCTTGGGCGGCTCTCGGGGGCGGAGCGCACGGCGCGGTGGCGCCGCCGCGAGGGCGCGCGCGCCGGTCCCGCCCGGGTCACACGATCGGGGCGGGCGCTCGCGCGGATGTCCGAGAACGGGCGCGGCGTTCGAGGACCGCCCCGCGCGGGAGGACGTGCCGGGCGGGAGCGCGGGGTGCCGGGCGAGGCGGCCGCGGGCGCCGGACGGGCGGAGGCGGACAGGCCCGTACGGGGCGGGTTCGGCGGGCGGTCGGCCCGCGCGGGAGGACGGCTCCGGCGCGTACGGACGCGCCGCGGGTACGGGCTGGTCCCGCGGGGGGGCGATCCGGGCGCGTACGGGACGGGCCGCACGAGCCCGGGGCCCGCCGGACGGGGCCGGGCCCGCGCGGCCGGGGCAGCCCGGCGGCGGTAGCCCGCGCGGGCGGGCACGGGGAGACGGGCACGGGGAGACGGGCACAGGGAAACGGCCACCCGCGCGTGCGGCGACGCGGATCGGCGGCGCACACGACGCACCCGCACCCGCAGACGAGACGGCGGCGACCGCGCGGCGGCTACGCGTGCGGCGCCGGCCGCTCGCCCGGATAGACCGGCTCCGCATACGGCACCGCCTCCACGCGCGCGCCGGCCGCCCGCAGGTGGTCCACCATCAGGTCCCAGTCCGGCCACACGTCCCGTATCCGCGCCAGCAGCCGGTCGCTGGCCACCAGGACCACCTCGCAGCCGGGATCGTCCGCCCAGTCCAGGAGGCGCGGCAGGGACGGCTGCACCGCCGAGACCACCGTGCTGCCCACCCGCTCGTAGCCGCGCTCCGCGGCGAGCCGGGCGCACTGGCGGGTCTGCGCGTCCCAGTCCTTCTCGAACTGGCGGTAGACGCTGGGCCCGCCGGACGGCCCGTCCGGCTCGTCGGCCTCGCGGGCCCCGAACACCAGGCAGGCCGCCCGCTCGGGCCCGCTCACCCCGCGGTCGCTCATGCGCCGACCCTACTGCGGACACGCGCGTCCCGGCACCGCGCACGCGGGCGGTGCCGGGACGGGAGAGCCGGGCCGGGAGGCCGGCCCACACGCGGCCGGGCGCGGCGGCGGTCGCACTCACACGGTCGCCGGCGGGCGGCTACTTCCCGCCGTCGCCCGCGCCCTCGTCGTCGCCGGGGCTCATGCCCTCGAAGATCTCCTTGCACATGGGACAGACGGGGTACTTCTTCGGGTCGCGTCCCGGGACCCAGACCTTGCCGCACAGCGCGACCACCGGAGATCCGGAGAGCGCGCTCTCCATGATCTTGTCCTTCTGTACGTAGTGGGCGAAGCGCTCGTGGTCGCCGTCACCGTGCGACACCTGCGGTGTCGGCTCAACGAGGGTCCCCGTGCCTGCGCCGCGCTCGGGCTCAAGAGTGCTCATACAGCCCAAGGGTACTGAAGGCGGTGGACGGCGCCCGCGCCCCGGTCCCGGCCGGCGCCCCGCAGGCGCCGCCTGATGCCAGGCGCCTGGGACAGGGGGGACGTCAGTTGAGAGAGGGGTCGTCGGGGTAGGTGGCGACCATGGCCAGTTCGCTGCGCTGCCGCCGCAGCACCGCCCGCCACAGCCGCTCGGGCGCGGGCGAGGACACGTCGCCGGGCTCGGACTCGACCACGTACCAGGCGCCTTCGGACAGCTCGTCCTCCAGCTGGCCGGGCCCCCATCCGGCGTACCCGGCGAAGATCCGCAGGCTGCCCAGGGCGGCCGCCAGCAGCTCGGGCGGGGCCTCCAGGTCGACCAGTCCGATGGCCCCGTGCACCCGCCGCCATCCGAGTGGCCCGTCGCCCACCAGCGAGGAGGCGCGGCCCCCGGTCTCGCCCGGCACGACCGCGACGCCCAGCGCCGAGTCCAGCGACACCGGCCCGCCCTGGAAGACCACGCCGGGCTCGCCCGCCAACGACGCCCAGGACTCCAGGATGTCGCCGACGCCCACCGGCGTGGGGCGGTTCAGGACAACACCCAGCGACCCCTCTTCGTCGTGGTCGAGGAGCAGCACCACCGCGCGGTCGAAGTTGGGATCCGCCAGCGCCGGTGTCGCGACGAGCAGCCGCCCGGTGAGCGAGGGAACCTCGGTCATGGCCACATGATCCCGCATTCGGGGCCCGGGCGGGGAGTGGGAACCGCCGCCGCGCCGGAGGTGCGACGGCGCGCGGCCGGGACAACGGCGCACGTCATCCCGCCTGGGGCGAGCGCCCCGGGCGGGGATGTGACGCATTCCACGGCCGCGGGAAGCGCACCGGGGACGCGCCGCGGCCGTCCGGGTCCCGGCCGGAGCCGTTCGGCGGCTACGGGGGCCACCGCGGAAGGCCGATACGCTGGTACGAGGCCCCTGCCACGCCGGTGCGAGGCCCTGCCCGCTTTCCGCCCGTCCCAGGAATCGCGAGACCAGATGACCCGCACCCCCGATGTCCTGCTCGTCCACGGCGGCACCCCGCTGGAGGGCGAGATCCGTGTGCGCGGCGCGAAGAACCTCGTGCCCAAGGCCATGGTCGCCGCGCTGCTCGGCGGCTCCCCGAGCCGGCTGCGCAACGTGCCGGACATCCGGGACGTCCGGGTGGTGCGCGGCCTGCTGCAACTGCACGGCGTGACCGTGCGGCCCGGTGACGAGCCGGGCGAGCTGGTGCTGGACCCGACGTCCGTGGAGAGCGCGAACGTCGCCGACATCGACGCGCACGCCGGCTCCTCCCGCATCCCGATCCTGTTCTGCGGCCCGCTGCTGCACCGCCTCGGCCACGCGTTCATCCCCGGGCTGGGCGGCTGCGACATCGGCGGCCGGCCGATCGACTTCCACTTCGACGTGCTGCGGCAGTTCGGCGCGACGATCGACAAGCGGGCCGACGGCCAGTACCTGGAGGCGCCGCAGCGGCTGCGCGGCACGAAGATCCAGCTGCCGTACCCGTCCGTGGGCGCCACCGAGCAGGTCCTGTTGACGGCGGTGCTCGCCGAGGGTCTGACGGAGCTGTCCAACGCGGCGGTGGAGCCGGAGATCGAGGACCTGATCTGCGTGCTCCAGAAGATGGGCGCGATCATCTCCGTGGACACCGACCGGACCATCCGCGTCACCGGCGTGGACTCGCTCGGCGGCTACAACCACCGCGCCCTGCCCGACCGCCTGGAGTCGGCGTCCTGGGCCTGCGGGGCGCTGGCGACCGGCGGCAGCGTGTACGTGCGCGGCGCCAGCCAGCGCGAGATGATGACCTTCCTGAACACCTACCGCAAGGTCGGCGGCGCCTTCGACGTCGACGACCACGGCATCCGCTTCTGGCACCCCGGCGGCCCGCTGAGCGCCATCGCGCTGGAGACGGACGTGCACCCCGGCTTCCAGACCGACTGGCAGCAGCCGCTGGTGGTGGCGCTGACGCAGGCGGCGGGCCTGTCGATCGTGCACGAGACGGTGTACGAGTCGCGCCTGGGCTTCACCGAGGCGCTGAACCAGATGGGCGCGCGCATCCAGCTCTACCGCGAGTGCCTGGGCGGCTCGGCCTGCCGCTTCGGGCAGCGCAACTTCCTGCACTCGGCGGTGGTCTCCGGGCCGACCACGCTCCAGGGCGCGGACCTGGTCATCCCGGACCTGCGCGGCGGCTTCTCGTACCTGATCGCGGCGCTGGCCGCGCAGGGCACCTCGCGGGTGCACGGTATCGACCTGATCAACCGGGGCTACGAGAACTTCCTGGAGAAGCTGGCCGCCCTGGGCGCCAAGGTCGAGGTGCCGGGCGGCTGACGGGCCTGGCGGGCCCGCCCCTGGCCGCCTGGCGGCCCGCCCGGGCTCCTGGAAGGGGCTCCCGGAGCGGCCGGTCCCGCGGGCGGGGCGGGTCTGACGCCGGTACGGCCCGCGGCGGCCGTCCCGGCACCGCCCCTGGACGTGCCTGCGCGGACGGGCCGACGGCGCCGCGGCTTCGGGCTCTTCGGGCTTCGGGAGGGAGGCGGTCACCCGCGTGGGGCGGCCGCCTCCCTTTCCCGGGCCCGTAGGGGCCGTTTCCAGCCCGTACGGGCGGCTTCCCGGCCCGTACGGAGGTTTGCCCGACCGGTACGGCGCTTCCCGGCCCGTAGGGACTGCTTTCCGGCCCGTACGGCCTACTTTCCCTTGGCCGCGTCCTTGAGCTTCGACCCGGCGGAGACCTTCACGCTGTACCCGGCCGCGATCTCGATCGGCTCGCCGGTCTGCGGGTTGCGCGCGGTGCGGGCGGCCCGGTGCGTGCGCTCGATGGTCAGGAAGCCGGGGATGGTGACCTTCTCGTCGCCCTTGGCGACGATCTCGCCGGTCACCTCGGCGAAGGCGGACAGCACGGCGTCGGCGTCCTTGCGGGTCACCTCGGCACGGTCGGCCAGGGCGGCCACCAGCTCACTGCGGTTCATGTTTGTACTCCCGTGTTCTTCTTGCCGATGAGGCGTGCCACGCGGCGGAGCCGCATGTTGGGTACAGCGATGCCGATGCTGCCAGGGCCCTCGGACAGTCTCCGGACCCGGGTCCGCTAGTTCGCGACCCTCGCGCCCGAAACGCATCCTGCCTGCACATGCAGCGCGAATGCCAATCCGGATCCCGGGAGAGTCACACGAAAAGCGCTGTGGCGGCCGTTTCCGTGCCCGCCACCCTATGCGCGGCGCGCGGACCGTACCGCACGCGACGCGCCGCCGCGGCGACCCGCCCGGAGGGCTGACAGCGGCCCGCCCGGGCCGCCTCGGGCGGCCCGGGCGGCGGCCGGTCGCGTCAGTCCGGCACCGCGCCCTCCGGCGCGTCCGGGCGGGCGGGCCGGGCCGCGGCGCGCACGGCGTCGGCCACCGCGCCCGCGACCCGGTCGTTGAAGACGCTGGGGACGATGTAGTTGGCGTTCAGCTCGTGGCTGAGCACGACGCCCGCCAGCGCCCGGGCGGCGGCCAGCATCATCTCCGTGGTCACGGTGTGCGACTGGGCGTCCAGCAGGCCGCGGAAGAAGCCCGGGAAGACCAGCACGTTGTTGATCTGGTTGGGGAAGTCGGAGCGGCCGGTGGCGACCACGGCGGCGGTCTGCCGGGCGATGGCCGGGTCGATCTCCGGGTCGGGGTTGGCGAGCGCGAAGACGATCGCGCCGTCGGCCATGGCCGCCACGTCCTCCCCGGACAGCACGTCGGGCGCGGACACCCCGATGAACACGTCCGCGCCTCGGACAGCCTCTTTGAGGGTGCCGGTGAGATTGTCGGTGTTGGTGTGCGCGGCGATCCAGCGCAGCGTGGTCATGTCAACGCCGCCGTCGGCGGCGATCAGGTCCGGGCGCCCGGCGTGCACGACGCCGCGCACGTCGGCGACCACCGCGTGCCGCACGCCCGCGGCCAGCAGCAGCTTGAGGATGGCGGTGCCGGCCGCGCCCGCGCCGGACATCACGACCCGCACGTCGCGGATCTTCTTGTGCACCACGCGCAGCGCGTTGGTGAGGGCGGCGAGCACGACTATCGCGGTGCCGTGCTGGTCGTCGTGGAAGACCGGGATGTCCAGGGCCTCGCGCAGCCGGGCCTCGATCTCGAAGCAGCGGGGCGCGGAGATGTCCTCCAGGTTGATGCCCGCGAAGCCGGGCGCGATGGCGCGGACGATCTCCACGATCGTGTCGGTGTCCTGGGTGTCCAGGCACAGCGGCCAGGCGTCGATGCCCGCGAAGCGCTTGAAGAGGGCCGCCTTGCCCTCCATGACGGGCAGGGCCGCCTTGGGCCCGATGTTGCCCAGGCCCAGCACGGCGGACCCGTCGGTGACCACCGCCACGCTGTTGCGCTTGATGGTCAGGCGCCGGGCGTCCTCGGGGTTGTCGGCGATGGCCTGGCACACCCGGGCGACACCCGGGGTGTAGACCATGGACAGGTCGTCGCGGTTGCGGATCGGGTGCTTCGAGGACATCTCGATCTTGCCGCCGAGGTGCATGAGGAACGTACGGTCGGAGACCTTGCCCAGGGTCACGCCCTCGATGCCGCGCAGCTTCTCCACGATCTCCTGGGCGTGCGCGGTGGACACCGCCGCGATCGTGACGTCGATGCGCAGCTGCTCGTGGCCGGAGGCGGTCACGTCCAGGCCGGTCACCGAGCCTCCGGAGGACTCCACCGCCGTGGTGAGCTGGCTCACCGCCGTGCCGCTCGCCGGGACCACCAGACGGACCGTCATCGAATACGAGACGCTGGGCGCCGTTGCCATGTCCGACTTCCTCTGCTTTCCCTGTGCCGGCCGCGGCGCCGCGGCTCGGTACTCGGCGCGGCGCCACGCTGAGCGTGGCGCGGAGCTGCCCGGCCACGCTCTCAGATCGTCGCACCGTACGCCGATAGGGGCTAATCGCCCCAGGGTTTCGGACATATTGTTCTGTGGAGTACGAAGGCGTGCGATACGGGGCGTGCGCGGGCGTGCGCGCGGGGTGGAGAAGCGGGTGCGCGCCGGGTGGTGAAGCGGGTGTGAAGCGGGGTGGTGAAGCGGGCACGGCAGGGCGGCGGCATGACGGCGGCGGCATGACGAAGAGGCCCGCGCCGACCACTGCCGGCGCGGGCCTCCGCCACGCATAGGTGACACCGGCCCGCCATGCTCGCCTCGCGGCAAGTGGCCGCTCGAAGCGGCTAAGGTTGGGCCCGGGGGCTTGGATCGAGCCGGTGCCACCACCAAGGCTAACAAACCCGGCGGCGAGTTGGCCGCCGGGTCGCGGCGAGTACGTCCGACTGCCGGGCACGGGCCTCCCGGCTCCCCCGCCGCGCGGCCCGGCCCACGGCCGCCCGGCCGGTGCGGGCCGGTCCTCCCGTGGCGGCGGTCAGTCCTCCCGCAGCAGGTCCGGCACGCCGTCGCCGTCCGGCTCGTCGCGCTCGCCGGACAGCACCGTCAGCCGCTGGGTCGCGCGCGTCAGCGCCACGTACAGCACCCGCAGCCCGGCAGGCGACTCGTCGGCGATCTCCGCCGGGCTCACCACGAGCGTCGCGTCGTACTCCAGGCCCTTGGCCTCCAGGCTGCCCAGCGGCACCACGCGCGGGCCGAGCCCGGACACCCAGCGCCGGGCCTCCTCGCGCCGCCCCATGGCGACCACCACGCCGACCGTGCCGTCGACCTCCGCCAGCAGCCGCCGGGCCTCGCCCCGCACGCACTGCGCGAGGTCGCCGCCGGCGACGGCGAAGCGGGGTTCGACGCCGGTGGAGCGGACCGCCTCCGGGGGGCGGGTGCCGGGCATGGCGAGCGCGAGCACCCGGGACGCGAGCCGGGCGATCTCGGCGGGGTTGCGGTAGTTGACGGTCAGGGCGAAGCGGCGGCGCGGGCGGGAGCGCAGCGCCTCGTCGCGGGCCGCGGCCGCCTCCTCCGGGTCGGACCAGGAGCTCTGGGCGGGGTCGCCGACGATGGTCCAGGTCGCGCTCCGGCCGCGGCGGCCGACCATGCGCCACTGCATCGGGGTGAGGTCCTGCGCCTCGTCCACGATGACGTGCGCGTACTCCGTGCGGGTCTCCTCGCGCGGCTCGGCGCGGCGGGCGGCGGCGGCCGCGTACCGGTCGGCGGTGGTGGTCAGCTCGTCCAGGCCGGTGAGCTGGTCGAGCGGGTCCACCTCGCGCCTGCGCGGCCGTACGGGCGTGCCCAGGAGCGCCTGGAGCTCGTCCAGCAGAGCCACGTCGTGCACCGACAGGGGCCCCTGCCCGTCGGGGCCGAGGCGGCGCAGCGAGCGGGCCACCAGGCGGACCTCGCGGGGGTTAAGCACCCGCCGCGACCAGCGGGCCAGGCGCCGCTCGTCGGCCATCGCGGCGAGCACGGCGCGCGGGGTCAGCTCGGGCCACCAGGCGTCGAGGAAGGCGGTGAAGTCCGGCTCGGTGGCCACGTCCTCGTCGAAGCCCTGGCGGGCCTCGGCGGCCAGCTCCGGGTCGGCGTACCGCCGCTCGCCGCCCGCCTTGGCCCACAGCGCGTCCAGCAGCAGGCGGCGCGCGCGGGGGCGCAGCAGGTTGACCGGCGCGGTGCCGGCGAGCGCCGCCTGGCGCGCCTGCCGCAGCTCGTCGGCGTCCAGCTCGACCCGCCCGCCGAAGACGACGATCCGCAGCCGGTCGGGCGGCCCGCCGACGGGCCGCCCGGAGCCTGCCCGGCCGGTGCCCGCCGGGCCGGTGCCCGCGGGGCCGGACAGCTCCAGCGCGCCGCGGGCCGCCTTGCGCAGCACGCGCGGCATGCGGGAGGAGCCCTTGACGCGGGCCGCCTCCGGCGTGTCGTAGCCCTCGCCGCTCGCCTCGGCGCCGTCCACCAGCGACCCGAGCGCGCGGATGGCGACCTGCCCCTCCTCGCCGAGCGACGGCAGCACGCCCTCGGTGTAGGCGACCAGCAGCGGGGTCGGGCTGACCACGAGGATGCCGCCCGCGTACCGCCGCCGGTCCTGGTAGAGCAGGTACGCCGCGCGGTGCAGCGCGACGGCCGTCTTGCCGGTGCCGGGCCCGCCCTCCACCTCGATCACGGAGGCGGCGGGCGCGCGGATCACCAGGTCCTGCTCGGCCTGGATGGACGCCACGATGTCGCGCATGCGGTGCCCGCGGGCCCGGCCCAGCGCCGCCATCAGCGCGCCGTCGCCCACCACGGGCAGCGCGCCGCCGTCCAGGGTCGCGGTCAGGTCGGGGCGCAGCAGGTCGTCCTCCACGCCGAGCACCCGGCGGCCCTTGCTGCGGATGACGCGGCGGCGCACCACGCGGCCGGGCGCGACCGGCGTGGACCGGTAGAACGGCGCGGCGGCGGGCGCCCGCCAGTCGATGACCAGCGGCGCGTAGTCGGAGTCGAGCACGCCTATACGGCCGATGTGCAGCGTCTCGGCGATCTCGCCGTGCGCGCCGCCGGACTCGTCCGTGCGCACCGCGTCGTCGGCGGGCTCCACGGACGTGTAGGCGCCGTCGGGGCCGCGCTTGCCGTCCTTGCCGCGCAGCAGGTCGATGCGGCCGAAGAGGAAGTCCTCGAACTCGCTGTTGAGCCGGTTAAGGTGCAGCCCGGCCCGGAACACCTGGGCGTCGCGCTCGGCGAGCGCGCCCGGCGTGCCGACCTGGCCGCGCTTGACGGCGTCGCGCATCAGGAACTCCGCCTCGTCGATCTTCTCTTCGAGACGGCGGTACACCCGGTTCAGATGCTCCTGCTCGATGCGGATCTCGCGCTCGCGGAGCCCGTCCCCGTCCTCTGGCGCCGCCTGTTGTGCGGCCCGTGCGGACTGTGCCTTGTGTGTGGCGTGTGTGGCGTTCTGCGCGGCCACCAGGCCCCCTTCTGTGTGCGTGAGGCGACCGTCAACCGTACGCGAACCAGGGCATGTGCGCACCTGTCGGAAGGCGGCCACTTCCCGGCCCGTACGGCCGGCCGGCCCCTTACCGGCCGTTACGGGGCCTGGGGGCGGGCGAGGGACGGCCGCCGGCCTCGGCACGGCCTCACCTCCGGCGTACGTCGCGCCGTACGAGCGCGCCGCCGTAAGGCCGTCCAGCCGTACGGCCGTCCCGCCCGGCCGTACGGCTGTTCGCGTGGCGCCCTACGGCCGTACGGTCACCAGGCGGCGGCCGTCCAGCGTGCGGACCTCGAACCGCTCGATCCCGTCGCGGGGCATGGCGGCGGCGCCGTGCGTGTACAGCGGCCGCTCGCTCCACGCCGGGGCGCCGCCGTCCGCGTCGCGCCGGACGCCGTAGCCCCAGGCGGGTACGGACCAGGTGGTGACGGTCTCCTCGTGGCCGTCCCTGCCGACCGCGACGAGGGCGCACCGCCGCGGGCCGCCGACGTTCTCCAGGCGGAGGGCGACGTCGGTCCCCCAGGGGCGGTCCACCAGGGAGACGGTGGCGGCGACGCCGGTGGCCCGGTCGGTGGCCGTCGCCCGGCGCCCCTCCTCGTACAGCGCGCGGACCGGGTCGGCGGGGGGCCGGGAGCCGCCGTCCGAGGTGAGCGCCGCCCCGGCGAACGGACCGCCGACGACCAGCACCGCCGCCGCGGCCGCCAGGGCCAGCAGGCGCGCGCGCCGGGCGCGGCGGGCGGCCGCGACGTCGCCGAGCAGGCGGTCCAGGAGGGCGGGGCTGGGGGCCGGGACGGGCGCGCCGGTCCCGGGGGCGCCGGTCCCGGGAGTCGGGCCGGGCGTCGGGCCGGGCGCGCTCCCGGGGGCGGCCAGGTCGGCCAGCAGCGGCTCCAGGCCCACCAGGACCGCCAGTTCGGCGGCGCACCGCTCGCACCCGGCCAGGTGGTCCTCGAAGCGCGCCGCCGCCGCCTCGTCCAGCAGCCCGAGCGCGTACGCGCCGACGGCTATGTGCCGCTCGTGGTCCGCCGCCGAGGTCATGTGCTCACTCCCCGTTCCTCCAGCGAGAGCTTCAGGGAGCGCAGCGCGTAGTAGACCCGGGACCGCACGGTCCCCGGCGGTACGCCCAGCACCTCCGCCGCCTCGTTGACCGTACGGCCCCTGAAGTACGTCTCGACCAGGGCCTCCCGGTGGGCCGCGGTGAGGTCGGCCAGCGCGTCGGAGAGCGTCATCATCCGCAGCACCCGGTCCAGCTCGTCGGCGGCGGGCACCTCCGCCAGCGGCTCGGGGCCCACCTCCCGGGGGCGGGCCAGGCTGCCGCGGTGGCCGTCGATGACGATGCGGCGGGCGACGGTCACCAGCCAGGGACGGATGGAGCCGGTCGCGCGCTGGAGCCGCTCGGCGTTGCGCCAGGCGCGCAGCAGCGTCTCCTGGACCACGTCCTCCGCGCGGTGCCGGTCGCCGGCCACCAGGCGCAGGACGAAGGCGAGCAGCGGGCCCGCGTGCTCGGCGTAGAGCACGCGCATGAGCTCGTCGTCCGATGCCGTCCTGTCCACCACTCCGGCATCCTCGCCCAACCCGGCCGCCGGGTCGAGGGCTTGGCCGGGCGCGTACGCCGCGGGGCTCGTCGGCCGCCGCCCGGCGGGCCCGGGGCGACCGGGTCAGGGCCGCGCGGGAGCCCGCGTCGACGGCGGACACCCGGCCACCCGGCCGGGTCCGACTGGAGCGCGGGGCGCGGCCCGGCGGCGGACGCCCGGGCCGG
>NZ_JAVSCF010000195.1:0-12299 GCF_031932565.1 Streptomyces sp. B1866 | reverse complement strand
CGCCCGCGCGCGGGTGTTACGTTCCCTGGCATGCCGCACGCTCCCGCCGCAGCGCCCCGCGCCGCCGCGCGCCCCCGCGCCGCAGGACTCCGGACCGTACGCCCCCCGGCCGTGCGCCCTCCCGCGGCCCGTCCCCGCGCCGTACGCCCGGCCCCGGCGCGGGCGGGCGCGTGACCGGCCCGGAGGGGAGCGCGGGCATAGCCGCGGCCTCCCGCACGGAGCTGACCCCGCTGGCGTTCCTGGAGCGGTCCGCGCGGGTGTGGCCCGGCGAGCCCGCCGTCGTCCACGGCGAGCGGCGGCTCACCTACGGCGAGTTCGCCGCGCAGGCCACCCGGCTGGCCCGGGCGCTGCGGGCCTCCGGCGTCGGCCCCGGCGACCGGGTCGCCTGCCTGCTGCCCAACGTGCCCGAGATGCTGCTTGCGCACTTCGCGGTGCCACTGGCGGGCGGGGTGCTGGTGGCCGTCAACACCCGCCTGGCGGCCGAGGAGATCCGCTACATCCTCGACCACTCCGGCGCCCGCCTGCTGCTGGTCGACGCGGGCCTGACCGGCGGCGTGGCCCCCGTCGCCGACCGGGTGCCCGGGCTCGCCGAGGTCGTCGTGGTGCGCGACCCCGCCGCCGCGCCGTCCGCCGCGCCGCCCGTGCCGGGCGCGCTGGACTACGCCGACCTGCTCGCGCGGGGCAGCGACGAGCCGCTGCCCTGGACGGTCGCCGACGAGAACGCGCCGATCTCCCTCAACTACACCTCCGGCACCACCGGCCGCCCCAAGGGCGTCGTCTACACCCACCGCGGCGCCTACCTCAACTCCTTCGGCGAGATCGTGCACTCCGCGCTCGGCCCGGACAGCGTCTACCTGTGGACGCTGCCGATGTTCCACTGCAACGGCTGGTGCACGACCTGGGCCGTCACCGGCGTCGGCGGCACCCACGTGTGCCTGCGCGAGGTGCGCGGCGACGCCGTCTGGCGGCTGCTGCGCGAGCACCGGGTCAGCCACCTCAACGGCGCGCCGACGGTGGTCACCACGATCCTGAACGCACCGCAGGCCGGCCCGCTGGACCGCCCGCTCACGGTCACCACGGCCGGCGCGCCGCCCAGTCCCACCACCATCGCCGAGAGCGAGCGGCTGGGCTTCAGGATCGTCCACGTCTACGGGCTCACCGAGACGTACGGGCCGTACGCGGTCTGCCAGCCCCAGCCCGGCTGGTCCGCCCTCGACCCGGCCGAACGCGCCGTGTACCAGGCGCGGCAGGGCGTCGGCATGGTGCAGGCCGACCGGCTTCGCGTGGTCGACTCCGCCATGGCCGACGTGCCCGCCGACGGCCGGAGCATGGGCGAGATCGTCATGCGGGGCAACAACGTGATGCGGGGCTACTTCCGCGACCCGGAGGGCACCGCCGAGGCGTTCCGCGGCGGCTGGTTCCACTCCGGCGACCTCGGCGTCGTCCACCCGGACGGCTACGTCGAGCTGCGCGACCGGGCCAAGGACGTGGTCGTCTCCGGCGGCGAGAACATTTCCACCATCGAGGTCGAGCAGGCCCTGATGTCCCACCCCGCGGTGCTGGAGGTCTCCGTCGTCGGCGTGCCCGACGAGAAGTGGGGCGAGCGGCCCAAGGCGTTCGTGGTCCTCAAGGACGGCCAGGCGGCCACCGAGGAGGACCTGCTGGCGCACGCGCGGGAGCGCATCGCCCGGTTCAAGGCCCCGCGCGAGGTGGCGTTCGTCGACGAGCTGCCCAAGACGTCCACCGGCAAGGTGCGCAAGTACGCGCTGCGGGAGCGGGAGTGGGCGGGCCGCACCCACCGCATCCACGGCTGACGCCCGACACCCGGGACCAGGCCCTACGGCGCGCCGCCGCGCGGACCGGCGCGCCGTACGACCCGGCCCCGGCGGCGGGCCCTACGCGCGCGAGGCGGCCGGCCGGAGGCTGGTGGCCGCGTGCACCAGGTGCCCCACCCGGCTCATGGTCCCGTCCGCGCACTGCCGGGCGTGCTGGGCGTACTGGGCGACGAGGTCGGCGAAGCAGTGCGTCTCGACCCGCGAGAAGCCGATCCCGCCGAGGTCGGCGGTCAGCTCCGCCGGGGTGTAGTAGCAGCGCACGGGCTCGTCTATGGCGGCGAGCCGGGTGGTCATGTTCTCCAGGACGGCGCGCAGTTCGGCGGGCCAGGCGGCGGGCGGCTCGCTGAAGTCGAACACCACCTCGACGCCGCCGGGCAGCCCGGCCAGGTAGCGGAGCGTGGCGAACGCGCTGTCTCGGGTCAGGTACGGCACCACGCCGAGCCAGCTGACGAACGCCGGGCTGCCGGGGTCGAATCCGGCGGCGGCCAGCCCCTCCTCCAGGCCGCCGGCCCCGGCCGACCCGCGCGGGGCCGCCGTCCCGGTCCGGGCCGTCGTCCCGTCCCACCCGGCTCTCCCGCCCGGCTCGGCCGCCGCGCTTCGCGCTGTCTCTCCGCTTCGCGCTGTCTCTCCGCTTCGCGCTGTCTCTCCGCTCCGCGCAGCCTCTCCGCTCCGCGCAGCCTCCCCGCTCCGCGCAGCCTCCCCGCTCCGCGCAGCCTCCCCGCTCCGCGCAGCCTCTCCGCTCCGCGCAGCCTCTCCGCTCCGCGCAGCCTCTCCGCTCCGCGCAGCCTCCCCGCTCCGCTCGAAGTCGACCGGCGCGAACGTCAGCGACGGCGGCAGGGCTATGCCGGCCGCCGCCAGCCGCTCGCGCTTCCACCGCTGGGTGGCGGGGTGGTCCACCTCGAACACGCGCAGCCCAGCCGCCTCGTGCGGGTTGCGGTAGGCGAAGGTGTCGAGTCCCGCGCCGAGGACGACCATCTGCCGTACGCCCCGGCCGACGGCGTCGGCCAGCGCGTCCTCGGCGAAGCGGGCGCGAGCGGCCACGGACAGCCGCAGGGCCGACCGGCCGGACGCGCCGGCGCTCTCCGGGGTCAGCTCCGTCGCGTCCTCGCCGAGCGCGCGCACCGCCAGCGGGTCGCGGAAGACGCTGCCGCCCTCCAGCTCCTGGTGAGCCGCGCGCAGGGCCGCCACCCATCGGGCGGTGAGGCTGGGACTGCCGGTACGCATGATGCCACCTCCGAAGCGGTTGGTTTGTGCAGGCAACTAATCCTCGCAGGTCGTCTCCCCTGGTCGCAATGGCGTGAAACCCTATTGCACGGCGCTCGTCACAGGTCACGGGTCCGGTCTGGCCCCGGCGCGCCCGCCGGGGTCCCGCCGGCGGCGCGCGCGCCGGAGCCGACGCCTCACACGGTCAAGGCTGCCACTCCGGGCGGACCGGCGGCGGGGCCGGTCAGGGGGCGCGGCCGGCCCCGCCGGGGGCGGCGGGGCCACGCGCGGGGAGCTCAGCGCCCGGGCGTACGGGCCGTCAGCCGCATGCGCAGCCCGCGCGGCTTGAGGATGATGCTGCGCAGCTCGGGGCGGACCTGGGCGCCCGGCACGGGGCGCAGCCGCCAGCGGGCGGCGACGGTGGCCAGGGTGAGCGCGGTCTCGGCGACGGCGAAGTCCTCGCCGATGCACTTGCGGGCGCCGGTGCTGAAGGGGATCATCACCGAGCGCGCCGCCCGCGCGCCGGCCGGCCCGGCCCAGCGGTCGGGGTCGAAGCGCTCCGGCTCGGGAAACACGTCGGGCCGGTGGTGCAGGAGGTAGGCGCTGAGCGCGACGGTCGAACCGGCCGGTATCTCGTACGGGCCGAGCCGGGCGGCGGTGTTCGCGGTGCGCGTGAGCATCCAGCCGGGCGGGTACAGCCGCAGCGCCTCGGTGATGACCTGGGCGGCGAACTCCAGCCGGGGCAGGTCGTCGTAGGTGGCCGTGCGTCCGGCCAGGACCGTGTCCGCCTCCTCGTGCAGCCGCTTCTCCACGTCCGGGTGGCGCGCCAGCAGGTGCAGCGCCCACGCGAGGGTGGCGGCGCCGGTCTCGGTGCCGGCGAAGAGGAAGGAGATCACCTGGTCGCTCGCCTCGGCGTCGGACAGGCCGCCGCCCGTGCCGCCCGCGCCGTCGGCGCTCTCGTCGTCCCGCGACGTCAGCAGGATGGACAGCAGGTCGCCGTGGTCCACGCCGGCGGCCCGGTGGCCCGAGACCAGCTCGTGCACGGTCCGGCGCAGGCGGGCGCGCGCCCGCTGGAAGCGCAGGTTGCCGGGGGTGGGCAGCCGGTCCAGCGGCGGCGGCATGAACATGCGGGTGAACACGCCGGTGGAGAAGGTGTCGAAGTCCTCGACGACCTCGCGGTGCGCCGAGCGCGCTATGGAGCCGGCGAACATCGTCATCACCGCGATGCGGGTGGTGATCTCCTGCATGCCCGCCAGCACGTCGAGGACCTGGCCGTCGCGCCAGCCGCCGGTCACCGCGTCGATCTGCTCGGCCATGACGCGCGCGTAGCCGGGCATCCGGGAGTGGTGGAAGGCCGGCTGCACCAGGCGCCGCTGCCGCCGGTGCTGGCTGTGCGGGCAGGTGGTGAGGCCGTTGCCGAGCGCTTCCCGGCCCCGGTCGAACAGCGGCCCGCCCTTGTCGAAGGTGCGGTCGTCCAGCAGCACCTGCCGGGCCAGCTCCGGGTCGCAGACCATGAGCGCTTCCATGGGTCCGATCCGGATGCGCACCATGTCGCCGCAGGCGGGCAGGGAGGACAGGAACCGCAGCGGGTCGCGCAGCAGCGGCACGCCGTGGCCGAGCACCGGCACCGCGCCCGGAGCGGTCCGCGGACCGGTGGTTCTCTTCCCTGTTCCTGCCATGGCACGCCGCCCTCTCGCCTGTCCGACCCCCGCCGGCCGTCTTCGACCGGTCCCGGGACCGCACTCCAGTGCGGTCCGAGTCAGATGTTTCCAGGGGCCTGAACGGGCAAACGGCGTACATTCCTTGCCGCGTGGCGCACAACGAGAGCCGGAGCGCGGCGGGACCTCGCAGGCCGCCGCCGCGCACTCCGGCGCGCGCCTCCGGGCGCCGTGTCCGGGCGCCGTGTCCGGCACGCGCCCCGCGCGGCCGGTCAGCCGAGCCGCTTGAAGAAGAAGCTGCAGTCCTTCGGGACGCCGGCCGGGTTGTTCGCGTAGCCGGGCACGATGCCGTACCGGGTCCAGCCCGCCGTGAGGTACAGCCGCTCCGCGGGGGTGCCGGCCTCGGTGTCCAGGTGCAGCAGGGTCAGACCCGCGCGTACGGCGGCCTCCTCGGCGGTGGCCAGCAGCGCGCGGCCCAGCCCCTGGCCGCGGGCGTCGGGGTGCACCATGAGCTTGACTATCTCGGCGCGGCGCCGGCCGGCGGGCATGGCGCCCCGCGCGAGGCCGACCGTGCCGGTCAGGCCGCCGGGGCCGTGGGCGGCCCACATGGTGAGGCTGCCGTCGTCCACCGCGGCCTGCCGCCCGCGCCACCAGGCGGCCGCCGCGCCCTGGTCGAAGGGCGCGAGGAAGCCGACGGACCCGCCGTCGGCGACGGTGCCCGCGAGGAGGTCGGCCAGACCCTTCACGCTGTCCCGGAAGGTGTCGGCGGACAGCCGGGTGATGGTGTGCAACGTCAGGTCCTCCGTGGTCGTCAGCGGTCGGCGTCCGCCTCCGGGCGGCGACCGGTGTAGTGCCGGGGGGCGTCCCGGCACCAGGCGGTCCGGGCCCGAGGGCGGCAACGGTAGTCGAACGGCACCTTCCGGGTGCGCGCGGGACGGCGCCCGCGCGCGGTGGCGGCGCGCCCGCGCGCAGGCGGCTGTCCCGCGTGTCAGGCTGCCGTCCCGCGCGGGACGGCGATTCGGCGGAGCCAGAACTGACGACGGGTGTCGTCAGACTAGAGTCGAGGGCGTCCGTCGTCGATATCGCGGCCGGTCCGCCCGGCCCGCCGACCTCCGAGGACCGCCGCCATGCCGCCCGCCCCGCCCCCGGAACCCGTCCCGCCCGCCGAGCGGCCCACCTGGGCGGGCACCACGCTGGACGTCCGCCGCGCCGGGCGCCGGCGCGCGCTGCTCGACGCGGCGCTGCGGCTGGCCGGCGGCGCGGGCTGCCCGGCGGTGACGGTGCGTTCGGTGTGCCGCACGGTCAAGCTGACCGACCGTTACTTCTACGAGTCCTTCGCCTCCCGCGACGAGCTGCTGCTGGCCCTCTACGACGAGGTGGCCTGCGAGGCGCTGGCCGCCCTGCGCGCCGCCGCCCCGGACGCGCGGGCCGCCGTCGAGGGCTTCCTCGCCGTCCTGGCCGACGACCCGCACAAGGGCCGGGTGCTGCTGCTGGAGCCCATGACCGATCCGGTGCTGGGGCGCCGCGGCGCGGAGCTGATGCCGGTCTTCGCCGACCTGGTCGGCGCCCACCTCGGCGTCGACCCCGGCGCGCCCGACACCCGGCTGACCGCCACCGCGCTCATCGGCGCTCTGGCCAACCTCTTCGCCCGCTGGCTCGACGGCAGCCTCCCGGTCGACCGGACCCGGCTGACCGCCTACTGCGTGCGGCTGGTGAACGCCGCGCCGGGGCTGGCCCGGCCGGCCGGCGACGGCCCCTGAGCCCGCCGCCCGCCGTGGCCGTCGCGGACCTCATCGATCAGGACCGCGCCCTTGTCGATGCGCCGACGTATCGGATACGTTCGCGTATCGACGAGGGAGGGCGATGGCGATGGCGACAGCGGCGGCCGCCGGGCGCGGCGGGACGCGCACCGCGCTGGTGACGGGCGCCTCCTCCGGCATCGGCGCGGCGGTGGCCACGGCCCTCGCCGCGCGCGGCTACCGGGTGCTGGGCACCAGCCGCGACCCGTCCGCACTCGCCGACCCCGCGCCCGGCGTGACCTACCTGCCGCTGGACCTGACCGACGACGCCGGCATCGAGGCGTGCGCGGCCGCGGCGGGCGAGGTCGACGTCCTGGTCAACAACGCGGGCGAGAGCCAGAGCGGGCCGATCGAGGAGCTGCCGCCCGAGGCGGTCCAGCGGCTGTTCCAGATCAACGTCTTCGGCGCCGTCCGCCTCACCCAGCTGCTGCTGCCCGGAATGCGCCGGCGGCGCCACGGGCGCGTGGTCATGGTCGGCTCGATGCTGGCCAGCTTCCCGCTCGCCTACCGCTCCTCGTACGTGGCCTCCAAGGCGGCCCTGAAGGGCTTCGCGAACGCCGCGCGGCGGGAGGTCGCGCCCTACGGCGTCGGGGTCACCACCGTCGAGCCGGGCTCGATCCGGACGGGCATCAGCGAGCGCCGCACCCAGTACCTGGCCGACGGGTCCCCGTTCACGGCCGAGTACCGCACCATGCTGTCGGCCCTGAACGCCAACGAGGCGCGGGGCATCCACCCGGCGAAGGTCGCCGCCACGGTGATCCGGGCGATAGAGGCCCCGCGGCCCAGACCGCTGTACGCCGTGGGCAGCAACGCGCCGGTGGTCTTCACGCTGCGGCGGCTGGTGCCGGACGCCGTCGTGGAGCGCATGGTGGCCCGCCGGCACGGGCTGCGCTGACCAGCCGACGCCCGGGTCCCGGACCCGCCGCGTCAGCGACCGCCGTCCTCGC
Organism: Streptomyces sp. B1866; assembly: GCF_031932565.1. Lineage (NCBI taxonomy): Bacteria > Bacillati > Actinomycetota > Actinomycetes > Kitasatosporales > Streptomycetaceae > Streptomyces > Streptomyces sp. B1866. The sequence continues at coordinate 4,857 of NZ_JAVSCF010000195.1, read as the reverse complement.
GCGGCTCCAGGCTGAAGCGGAACGGGACCGTCCCCGGGTCGACCGCCGTCACCCCGCCGTCCACGGTGAGCGTCGCGCCGTTGACGAAGGACGCGGCGGGCGAGAGCAGCCAGGCGATGGCCTCGGCGGCCTCCTCCGGCTCGCCCGCGCGCCCGGCGGGCACCAGCCGCGTCGCCGCCCCGTACGCCCAGGCCAGCGCCGCGTCGCCCTCCTCCGGCCGCCCCGCCTCCCGGGCGAAGCGCGCCATGCGCCCGTCGGCCAGTTCGGTGCGCACCCACGTGGGGCACACGGAGTTGGCGCGCACCCCGCGCGCGCCGTAGTCGACGGCCACCGAGCGGCACAGCTGCACCAGCGCCGCCTTCGACGTCGCGTACGCGGCGTTCCCGGCCCCGTTGCGCAGGGCGGCCACCGAGGCGACCGCCACCACCGCCCCGCGCGTGCGCAGCAGGTGCGGCAGCGCGGCGCGCAGCAGCAGGAACGGGCCGGTCAGGTTGGTGCGCAGCACCGCCTCCCAGTCCTCGTCCCGCAGCTCGCCCACGGGCCCGCCGCGCGCGATGCCCGCGTTGAGCACCACGCCGTCCAGCCGCCCGTACGCGTCCACGGCCGCCGCCACCAGGCCGTCGACCGCCTCCGGGTCGGCGGTGTCGGCGGGGTGGGCCAGCGCGCCGGTCTCCTCGGCCACGCGCGCCAGCGGCTCCGGCCGGCGCCCGGCGACGACGACGTGGTGCCCGGCCGCGCGCAGCAGCCGGGCGGTGGCGGCGCCGATGCCCGTCCCGCCGCCGGTGACGATGACAACGCGCTGGTCTCCCATGGTGGTCGGACCTCTCGTGCGGATCATGTGGGGGCCGTGCGATCGTACGTCGCGCCGCCGCCCGGCCCAGTCGGGTCCCCCCGGGCTGATGCCGTGTCACCGCGCCGCGCCGGGCGCGGAACAGGTCGGGAACGATCTGGTATCGGCCGCCGTCCGCGGATGGGAAAGCCGGTGGCGGGTGGGAGAGGATGCCGGACGTGGGGGGTTCTCGTACGCGCCGCAGCGCGCTGCTCTATCTCGTCATGCAGGCCGCCGCCGTCGCGGTGGCGCTGTGGCTGGCCAAGCAGTACCAGGTGGCCCGCCTGTCGGCGACCGCCATCGCGCTGGTCCCGACCCTGCCCGCGGCCTGGCTGGCCTGGCGCGCCTACCGCGAGGACCGGCGCGAGGCCGCCCTGGACCTCCAGCCGCGGGCCGAGGCGCTGGCCGCCGCGGTGCTCGCGGCCGAGACCCGGCAGCGCGCCCAGCTGATCGGCGAGGGCGGCCACCGCATCGACGTGCACTTCCGCTACCGCCCGGAGCCCGCGAACAACGCCGCGGGCGCCGCGGACGAGGGCCGGCTGAGCGAGGTGGTCGACTACTACCGCCGGCTGCGCCCGGCCCGGCTGGTCATCACCGGCGACCCGGGCGCGGGCAAGACCCTGCTCGCGGTCGAACTCCTCCTCGGCCTGCTCACCGACCCGCACCGCGCTCCCACCGCGCCGGTGCCCGTCCGCGCGTCCCTGGCCGGCTGGGACACCGTGCAGCCGCTGGAGGACTGGCTCACCGAGCAGATCCACAGCCAGCTCGGCGACACCGGCCTGACCCCGCAGGACGCCCGCCAGCTGCTCAAGGGCTACCGGGTCCTGCCGGTGCTGGACGGCCTGGACGAGATGGACGCCGACTCCCTCCCGCTCGGGGCCCGCCGCGCCCCGCGCGCGCTGGCCCGGCTCAACGACTACCAGGACGCGCACGGCGGCGCGCCGGTCATCCTCACCTGCCGCACCACCCAGTACGCCGAACTGGCCGCCGCCGACCTGCGCATGCGGGAGTCGGCCCGCATCGAGATCGTCCCGGTCAGCGCCGGCCAGGCCACCGCGTACGTGAACGCGCGCAGCACCAGCCCCGGCCGCTGGCGGCCGGTCACCGACGCGCTGACCGCCGACCCGGACGGCACCCTCGCCCGCGCCCTGAACACCCCGTGGCGGCTGAATCTGGCCACCACCGTCTACGAGGAGCGCGACCGGGGCACCCTCGCCTACGCCCGCGACCCCGCCGAGCTGCTGGCCCTCGCCACTCCGGAGTCCGTACGCGACCACCTGCTGACCGCCTACGTGCCGGTCGCCACCCGCCAGCACCGCACCGGCCCCGGCCGGTACGAGGCCGCCGACGTGCACCGCTGGCTCGCCCGCCTGGCCGTCCACCTGGCCGCGACGCCCGGCCCGCCGGCCCCGACCGGAACACCCGGAACTCCCGGAGCCACCGGAACGCCGGGAACGCCCGGAGCGGCGGGCAGCGGGGCGGGCACCGACCTGGTGCTGCACCAGCTGTGGCCGCTGGCCGGCCGGCGGCGCGTGCGCGCCGCGGACGTGCTGCTCACCACGGTCCTGGCGTGCGTCTTCGCCGCGGCGCTGCTGTCGCAGGTGCCCATCGGCTTCACGCGCCAGCAGATCCTCGGGGCGTCCGGGTTCGTGCTCTTCGCCGTGTCGTCGATCATCCCCACCGGCCAGGCCGTCGTCCCGCCGCCCACCGCTCTCCAGCTCCAGCGGCTCAAACACCCGGAGTTCCGGCGCAAGATGACCGGCCAGGTGCTGAAGTGGGTCTGGTACGGAGTCGCTTCCGGGGTGGCGTCCGGGCTGGTCTCGGCGTTCATGATCCGGTCCTGGGCGGTGCTGGACTTCTCGCTGGTCTTCGGGGTCGTCTTCGGCCTGGCGGGCGGGCTCGCGGTCGGCCTGGTGGTGGAGCTGACCGGGTCGCCGCCGGTCACCGGGGGCGGTCAGGTGACGGCCGTGCCGGTCGACCCGCGCATGCTGATCCGCAACGACCTGTGGGTGGGCTCCGTGCTGGCGCTCGCGTTCGGCCTCGCGGGCGGACTCGCCGTCGGGCTCGCCGGGGAGAGCGTCCTGCTCGGGTTCACGGCCGGTCTCGCGGTCGGCCTGGGCCTGGGCCTGTACGGGATGTTCGACCAGTCCGGCGGCGCGGCGGCCCGTCGCTACATGGTGTTCCTGGTGTGCACGCGGGACCTGCCGTGGCGGCTCGGCGCCTTCCTGCACTGGGCGTACGGGGCGGGGCTGCTGCGCGTGTCCGGGACCGCCTACCAGTTCCGCCACCGCGAGCTCCAGGACTGGCTCGCCGCCCACCCCGTGCCGGGGGCTCCCTGAGCGGCGCGGACGTCGGCCTGCCGGGAGCAGGCGGGCCCGCGCCGCCGGCGGGGAAGGCGGGAAGGGCGGGAAAGGGAAGCGGGGCGGCGCCCCCGCACGGGCGCCGCCCCTTTCCACCGCCGCGTCAGGCCGCGCCCGTGGGGACGTCCGCGGCCGAACGCGCCGGAACTACGAGCGGAACGGCCCGGTCACCTCGTAGGTGATGCCGCCCGAGGAACTGCCCGTGGTGCCGCGCTGGCTGGAGAAGTACAGCCGGGTGCCGTCGGGGGAGAAGGCCGGGCCGGTGATCTCCGACGAGGACTGGCCGGTGACCCGCAGGAACGGGGCCACGATGTCGTCCGGCGTGATGATGCAGATCTCCATGTTGCCGCCGTCCTCGGCGACGAACAGGTCGCCGGAAGAGGAGCCGGTGATGTTGTCCACGCCGGTCAGCGGGGCGGCGCCGTTGGTGACCAGCGAGTCGTCGTAGGCCAGCTCGTAGGTGCTGTTCAGCAGGTTGACCTGCCAGACGCGGTTGTCGCCCTTGGTGGTGAACCACACGGTGTCGTTGGCGTAGTGGCAGCCCTCGCCGCCGTTGAACCGCTTGGCGCCGGAGACCTGGTTGCGGGTGGTGGTGGGCTGGCCGTCCGGGTCGGGCACGGTGGCCCAGGTGAAGGAGCCGGAGGTGGCGGTGCCGGCCTTGAGCACCTGGAGGGTGCCGGAGGACAGGTTGCCCCAGGTGGTCGGGAGGAACCGGTAGAAGCAGCCGTCGGACTCGTCCTCGGTCAGGTAGACGGCCTGGCGGACCGGGTCGGCGGCGGCGGCCTCGTGCTTGAAGCGGCCCATGGCGTCGCGCCGCGTGGCGGCGTTCACGCCGAACGGGTCGGTCTCGTAGACGTAGCCGAGCGACACCTCCTCGCAGGACAGCCAGGTGTTCCACGGCGTCGAGCCGCCCGCGCAGTTCTGCCGGGTGTTGGACAGGATGCGGTAGGCGCCGGTGATCGCGCCGGTGGAGGAGAAGCGGATCGCGCTGGCTCCGCCGGACGGGTTGATCTCCGAGTTGGACACGTAGATCCAGCCGGTGCCGTTCGCGAAGCAGGCGCCGCCGTCGGGCGCGCTGTGCCAGGTGTACGAGGTGCCCGAGACGGTCTGGCTGGATCGGGCCACGACCCGGCTGGTGAAGCCGCTGGGCAGCTGGATGCCGTTGGCGTCCGCCGCGCCGAGCGAGCCGTAGGGGCTGGGGCCGTTCTGGGCCGGCGCCGCGTACGCCGCGCCGCGCATCAGGGTCCCGCCGAAGGCCGCCGCCGAGGTGCCGATGACTGCTCCGCGTAGGAAGTTGCGACGTTCCACTGTCACTCTCCGTGAGCCGTGACTGCCCCGCGACCGGCTGGCGGCGGGGGCGCGGTGGGGGCACGCGGAGAGGACCCTAGAGCTGACGAGTTGACAGGAACGCAACACGCCGTTAACCGTCTCCGACCGCCGCACGACGCGAGGTCTGCGTGCGTCGGCCACCTGACCTGCGGTAATGTGCCAAAACCGGACCTTTGACGGTGGCGTGCCGCCCCTCGGCCGCCACCCTCGGCCGCCGCCTCTCGCGGAGCCCCGGCGGGCCACGGCGGCCGTCCTCGCCGGGGTGTCTCGCCGCGGTGTCCACGGCGCCGCCGCTGCCCCGGTCCCGCCGCGCCGGGCGGCCTCACGCGGCCGCGCGGC
>NZ_JAVSCF010000194.1:0-12350 GCF_031932565.1 Streptomyces sp. B1866 | reverse complement strand
CCCGCCGCCCGGCGCCGCTGACCGGGCGTCACCGGCGGGCGGCCGGCCCTGCCGGTACGCGCGTGCGCCCACCCGGCCCGCGCGTACGGCCGTTTCACGCACGCGCCGGCCGGCGCGGGCCGCGGCGACGCCCCGTGGCCCGCACGGCCCACCACCGCCCACAGCCCGTCCGGGCGGCCGTCAGCGGCGGGTGAGGTAGCCGGGCACCGGGATGCCGGGCGCCAGGTCGTCGGCGGGCACCGGCGTGCCGTAGGCGGGCGCGACGGGCAGCACGCCGCTCCAGTACGGCAGCGCCAGGTCCTCGGGGTCGTCGTTCGGCCCTCCGGCGCGCAGCTTCGCGGAGACCTCCGCCAGGTCCAGGCACAGCACGGCGGTGGCGGCCAGCTCCCTGCCGTTGGCCGGCCGGGAGTCGGCCGACCGGCCCGGCAGCACGTGGTCGACCAGGGCGGACAGGGCGGCGGCGCGCTCGGCCGGGTCGGTCACCTGGCGCGCGGCGCCGTGCACCACCACGGAGCGGTAGTTGACGGAGTGGTGGAAGGCGGAGCGGGCCAGCACCAGGCCGTCGACGTGCGTGACGGTCAGGCAGACCGGCAGTCCCGCCTCCGCCCGCCCCGCCTCGCGCAGCGGGCGGGAGCCGGTCGAGCCGTGCACGAACAGCCGCTCGCCGTCCCGCGCGTACAGGGTGGGCAGCACGACGGGCGCGCCGTCGCGCACGAAACCCAGGTGGCAGACGTATCCCTCGTCCAGGATCGCGTGCACCAGCGCGCGGTCGTAGGAGGCGCGCTCCCGGGAGCGGGCCGGGACGGTCCGGCCGGTGGGCTCGTACGCGCCGGACGGGCCCACCGCCGCCCCCGGCCCCGGCGGCCGGCCCGTCCCGGCGGCTGCGGACCTCGTGTCGGCTGCGGGCGGCGTGGCCGTGCCGGGCGCCGGTTCGTTCGTCATCGCTTCCCCCTCGCGTCTGCGGCGGCCTGCCGCCGCCTGCTGCCTGCCGCGCGGTGGACATCCCGTACGGGCGTCTTGTGCGGCATATTGCACTAGTGCAATATGATGATTGTGCTAGGAGAATACAGAATCAGCGGGCGGCGTGCCACGGAGATCGCCGCCAGCGTGGAGCGCGCCGTCGGCGCGGGCGCGCTGCCGCCCGGCCACCCGCTGCCCCCGATGCGGGACCTGGCTCGCGAGCTGGGGGTGAACGCGAACACCGTGGCCGCCGCCTACCGGGCGCTGCGCGACCGCGGGGTGATCGAGACCGCGGGCCGCCGGGGCAGCCGGGTGCGCCCCCGCCCGGCCAGCGCGCCGCGCGACCCCGTCCCCGGGCCGGCCCCCGAGGGCGTCTGGGACCTGTCCACGGGCAACCCCGACCCCCGCCTGCTGCCCCCGCTCGGACCGGCCCTCGCCGCCGCCGCGGGCCGCGCCGAGCGCCCGGTGTTGTACGGGGCGCCCGACGTCGAGCCCGGACTCGGCGCCCTGGCCGCCGCCGCCTTCACCGCGGACGGCGTGCCGGCCGGTCCGGTGGCCGTCACCTCCGGCGCGCTCGACGCCATCGAGCGCGTGCTCACCGCGCACCTGCGGCCCGGCGACGCGATCGCGGTCGAGGACCCCGGCTGGGGCAGCCTGCTGGACCTGGTCCCGGCCCTGGCCCTGCGCGCGGTGCCCGTCGCGCTGGACGACGACGGCCCGCTGCCCGACCGGGTGGAGGACGCGCTGCGGCAGGGCGCCCGGGCGCTGGTCGTCACCGCCCGCGCGCAGAACCCGACCGGGGCGGCGGTCGGCGCGCGGCGGGCCCGCGAGCTGCGCGCCGTGCTGGACCGGTGGCCCGAGGTGCTGCTGATCGAGGACGACCACGGCCACGGCATCGTGGACCTGCCCGCGCACCCGCTCGCCGGCCGCACCCGCCACTGGGCGCTGGTCCGCTCCGCCGCCAAGGCGTACGGGCCCGACCTGCGGCTCGCGGTGCTCACCGGCGACACGCTGACCGTGGACCGGGTGCGCGGCCGCCAGCGGCTGGGGCCCGGCTGGGTCAGCCACCTGCTCCAGGGGGCCGCGGCCCACCTGTGGCGGACGGGCGCGGTGGACGTGCCCGCGGTCGCGGCTTCGTACACCGCGCGCCGCACCGCGCTCCTGGGCGCCCTGGCCGAGCGGGGGATCGCGGCGCACGGACGCAGCGGGATGAACGTGTGGGTGCCGGTCCCCGACGAGACCGGCGCCGTGGCCCGGCTGCTGCGGGCCGGCTGGGCCGTCGCACCCGGCGCCCGCTTCCGGCTGGCCTCGCCGCCCGGCGTCCGGCTGACCGTCTCGCCGCTCGGCCCCGCGGACGTCGGCCCGCTCGCCGACGCCCTCGCGGCCGCGGTCCGCCGCGCCCCCGCCCGCCGCTACGACTGACGCGCCGCGCGGCGCCGCCGGCCGGACCGGGGCGGCTCCGGGGCCGCGGGGCGGCGCGGACCGCTCTGCGTCAGGGCCGCGCCCGCCAGGACGATCAGGGCGCCGACCGGCGTGTTCCAGCTCAGGTGCTCGCCCAGGACGGCGACGCCCGCGGCGGTGGAGACGACCGGGATGACGTACGTGACCGCCATCGCCCGGGTCGGCCCGACCTCGGACACCAGCCGGTACTGCATCAGGTAGGCCACGCCGGTGCCCAGCGCGCCCAGCGCCAGCACCGCCAGCAGCGGCCGCGGCGCGAGGGAGTCCGGGGGAGCGGCGGCCAGCGGCGCCACGACGGCCAGCTGCGCGGTGCCCAGCAGCAGCTGCGCGCCGGACATCGCCAGCGCGGATCCGCCGGGGCCGCTCAGCGTGCGCCGCACATAGGCCCAGCCGACCGCGTACGACAGGGACGCGACGAGCGCGAGGACGGTGCCGAGCGGATCCTGCCCGGCGAAGCCCTGCCAGGCGCCCAGCACCACCAGCACGCCCGCGAAGCCCAGCCCCAGGCCCGCGACACGCCGCCGGGTCGGCCGGTCGTCCGACACCGTGACCACGGCGAGCACCATGCTCCACAGCGGCGCGGTGGCGTTGCAGATGCCCGCGAGCGTCGAGGAGATGGTCACTTCCGCGTACGCGAAGAGGGAGAACGGAAGGGCGTTCAGGAAGAAGGCGGCGACGGCCAGGTGGCCCCAGGCGCGCGCGCCGCGCGGCAGCCGCTCCCGGCGCACCGCGAGGGCCGCCAGCAGCACGGCCGTGCCGGACACCATCCGGCCCAGTGCGACGTACAGCGGCGCGAACGCCTCGTTGCCGACGGAGATGAGCAGGAAGCTGAATCCCCAGATGAGCGCCAGGGCGCCGAACCGGGCCCGCCAGCCCGGGTGCTGGAGCCGCCGCGGCGGCGCGGGTGCGGGCGGGGTGGAGGTGCCGGAGGCGGTCGGGGAGTCGGTCGCTGTCCTCATGCCGCCCACCCTTGCGGCCTGGTCATCTTAGGACAAGCGACTTTTCGTACCACCTATCGGTTAGCATCACTTACATGTTGAACCTCGACCGCCTCCGGACGCTGCACGCCGTGGCCCGGCACGGCTCGGTGAGCGCGGCCGCCGAGGGCCTGCACGTGACCACCTCCGCCGTCTCCCAGCAGCTCGCCAAGCTGGAGCGGGAGACCGGACAGCGGCTCCTGGCCAAGAACGGCCGCGGGGTGCGGCTCACCGACGCCGGGCGGCTGCTCGCCGACCACGCCGCGCGCATCCTCTCCCAGGTCGAGCTCGCCCAGTCCGACCTGGAGGCCCGGCGCGGCCAGGCGGTCGGCGAGCTGCTGCTCGGCGCCTTCCCCACCGCCGCCCGCGGCCTGTTCCCGGAGGCACTGGCGACGCTGCGCGCCGAGCATCCGCAGCTGCGCCCCCGGCTGCGGGAGATGGAGCCGGACGCTGCGGTGCCGTCGGTGGTGCGCGGCGACCTCGACCTCGCGGTCGTCCTGGACTGGTACAACAAGCCGCTGCCGATGCCCGGCGGCTTGGTCAAGGCGCCACTGCTGGACGACCCCGCAGACGTCGCCATGCCCGCCGGCCACCCCCTGGCCGGCCGTGCCGAGGTGGACCTGGAGGACTTCGCGGACGACGAGTGGATCTCCTGGCCGGAGGGCGAGTTCTGCCACGACTGGCTGATGTTCACCCTCCGCGCCAAGGGCATCGAGCCGCGCGTGCGGCACACGGCCGAGGAGCACCACACCCAGCTCGCGCTGATCGCGGCCGGGCTCGGCGTCGCGGTCGCGCCGCGCCTGGGACGCGGCCCGGTGCCGGAGGGGGTGCGCGTGGCAACGGTGCGGCAGCTCACCATGCGGCGGCACGTCTACGCGATCTGGCGGGCGGACGCCGACCGCAGGCCGTCGATCCGGGCGGCGGTGGACGCGCTGCGCAGGGCGGGCCGGAAGGCCGCCGGCCGGCCGTGAGGGGCGGCCGGGCGCGGCCGTACGGGCCGGTGCCCGGCCGGGGCCGGCGGACCGGTCAGTCGACCGTGAGAGAACCGCCCTGGACGGTCACCGTCCGCTCCGGCAGCGGCCTGATCGCCGGGCCCTTCTTCACGGAGCCGTCCGCGATGTCGAACGCGCTGCCGTGGCATTTGCAGTTGATCGTGCCGCCGGCCACCTCCCTCACCACGCACCCCTCGTGCGTGCACACCGCTGAGAACGCCCTGAAGTCACCCGCCGCCGGCTGCGTCACCACCACCTTCTGCCGGGCGAACACCACGCCGCCGCCTTCGGGGATGTCCGTGGTGCGGGCCAGCGGCTCCGTGTCGCCCCCGCCCGGCTCGGCGCTGTCCGACCCCGTACCCGACGCCTGTCCCGAGCCCTTTCCCGAGGACTTTCCGCCGTCCGTGCCCGCCGTCGCGGCCCCGCCCTCGTCCGTCCCGTCGTCGCCGCACGCGGCCAGTACGGCGGCAAGCCCGGCCGCCCCGGCCGCGGCGACGACGGTGCGGCGGGCTGTGCCCCGCCCGGTTCCTGACGGTCGCGTCATTCTGCTGCCCTTCTGCTGTCGGCGGTCCGCAAACCTCTCGGACCTCTTCACACAGGCATACGCACCCGGGCGCCCAGGCGTTCAACCGGCGGCCGTCTCCCCGGGTCGGCCCGGGCCCGCTCCGGGAAACCGCGGGCTCGGTGGTGCCACCGAAGCAGCCTGCGACCGCAGATTTCGGCTGATTGCTGCGGACGCCGGAAACCCGGTTTATGCGCTCGCCCGCAAGGGCTGTCTGATCTTTCCGGCCCCGACCAGCGGCCCTAGTGTTTCAGCGGATTCCCCGGGATGTCATTGACGTGGAGTCGCCAGTACTCGCCTGACAGTCTTCTGACGCTCCACCGACAACGGCGAGACCCGGGAGCACCTGTGCAGCGGTACACCGGCGGCGTGTTCGGGACCAGCTGCTCGGACAGGCCGCTGACACCGCGCGGGCCCGAATGCACGGGGTACAGGGGGCGCGGCAGGCCGGCCACAACTCCCCAGATTCTCTCCAGGACTGAGCGGGGCCACCGGCCGCGTTGAGCGGGTTCTCGGCTGACCGTGGATTGCAAGGCTTAGCAGTCGTATAGCCTGGGAAAATGCTGACAGAAGTCACCGCCACGCGGTACGTCACGCCCCTGCGTGAGGGCGGCTCGCTCCCGGGCATCGTGGAGGCCGACGACCTCGGTACGTACGTGATGAAGTTCACCGGCGCGGGGCAGGGCCGCAAGACCCTCGTCGCCGAGGTCGTCTGCGGCCGGCTCGCCCACCGCCTGGGGCTGCGCGTCCCCGACCTGGTGCGCATCCAGCTCGACCCGGTCATAGGGGCCGGCGAGCCGGACCAGGAGGTGCAGGAGCTGCTGAAGGCCAGCGGAGGGCTGAACCTCGGCATGGACTACCTGCCCGGCTCGCTCGGCTTCGACCCGCTCGCCTTCGAGGTGGCATCGCAGGAGGCCGGGCGGGTCGTGTGGTTCGACGCGCTCGTGGGCAACGTCGACCGGTCCTGGCGCAACCCGAACCTGCTGGTGTGGCACGGCGACCTGTGGCTCATCGACCACGGGGCGACGATGATCTGGCACCACAACTGGCCCGGCGCGCAGGCCGCCGCGGCCAGGCCGTACGACGCCTCCGACCACGTCCTCGCACCGTTCGCGCCGGACGTCGCGGCGGCGGACGGGGCGCTCGGGCCCCAGGTCACCGAGGAACTGCTGACCGAGGTCGCCGCCGACGTGCCCGACGAGTGGCTGGCCGGCGAGCCCGGCTTCGACAGCCCCGACGCGCTGCGCCGCCGCTACGTGGAGATCCTGCTGGGCCGGGTCGCCGGACTGCCCGGGCGCATCGCCTTCGGGCCGCGCGGCGACGCGCGGCGGGGTTCGGGCGCGCCGGAGTGGCTGACCGGTCGGCCCGGGCGGAAGGCGGTGTCGTGACCGGCGCGCACCACGGCCGCGACGTGTTCGAGTACGCCCTGCTGAGGGTCGTGCCCCGGGTGGAGCGCGGCGAGCGGATCAACGCGGGCGTGCTGGTCTACTGCCGCGCCCGGTCCTTTGTCGCCGCGCGCACCCACCTGGACGAGCGGCGGCTGCGGGCCCTGGACCCGGAGGCCGACCTGGCGGGCGTACGGGCCGCGCTCGCCGCGGCCGAGGCCTTCTGCCGGGGCGGCGAGTCCGCCGGGCAGGGGGCGGGCGACGACGCCGGGCGGCGGTTCCGCTGGCTGGTGGCGCCGCGCAGCACCGTCGTGCAGCCGGGCCCGGTGCACACCGGGCTGACCGCGGACCCGGCGGCGGAGGCGGACCGGCTGCTGGAGCTGCTGGTGCGCTGACCGCCGCGCCGGCCCGCCCGCCACCGCGCCCGCCGGTCTACGGGAGTCCCGCGCGGGCCGCCGGGAGTCCGCCCGCGCCACCGTGAGGAGGGCGCGGGACGGCCCGCGAGGGAGCGGCGCGGCACGGCGTGGCGTACGGCACGCGACCGGACCGCGACGGCGGCGCCGATGTCGTTGACACGGGCCTGGCCTGCCTTCTAGCGTCTCGTCTGCTGAACCTACTGAGCGGTCGCTCACCGCGCGAGTCGGCCGGTGGGCCCCTAAGGCGAGGAGAACCCGCATGTCCACCACCGAGCAGCGCGTTGCCATCGTGACGGGAGCGGCCCGCGGCATCGGCGCGGCGACCGCCGTCCGGCTGGCCGAGGAGGGCCGCGCGGTCGCCGTGCTCGACCTCGACGAGGCGGCCTGCGCGGGCACCGTGGAGCAGATCACCGAGGCCGGCGGTTCGGCCCTGGCCGTCGGCTGCAACGTCTCCGACGCCCAGCAGGTGCAGGCCGCGGTCGCGCGGGTGGCCGAGGAGCTGGGCCCGCCGGTGATCCTCGTCAACAACGCCGGCGTGCTCCGCGACAACCTGCTGTTCAAGATGAGCGACGACGACTGGGACACCGTCATGGGCGTCCACCTGCGGGGCGCGTTCCTGATGTCGCGCGCGTGTCAGAGGCACATGGTCGACGCCTCGTTCGGCCGGATCGTCAACCTCTCCAGCAGCTCCGCGCTCGGCAACCGCGGGCAGGCCAACTACGCCACGGCCAAGGCCGGCCTGCAGGGCTTCACCAAGACCCTCGCCATCGAGCTGGGCAAGTTCGGCGTGACCGCCAACGCCGTGGCGCCCGGTTTCATCGCCACCGACATGACCGCCGCCACCGCCGAGCGCATCGGCCTGGGCTTCGAGGAGATGCAGCAGGCCGCGGCCAGCCAGATCCCGGTCCAGCGCGTCGGCCAGCCCGCCGACGTGGCGGGCGCCATCGCCTTCTTCACCGGTGACGCGGCCGGGTTCGTCTCCGGCCAGGTGCTGTACGTGGCCGGCGGCCCCCTCAACTGACGCCTGACCCGGGCGGACCCGAAGACACGGAAGCGAGACGATCCCCATGGCGGAGCGGGACAGCGGCAGGGTGGCGCTCATCACCGGCGCCAGCCGCGGCATCGGCTACGGCATCGCCGAGGCCCTGGTGGCGCGCGGTGACCGGGTGTGCATCACCGGGCGCGGCGAGGACGCGCTCCAGGAGGCCGTCGGCAGGCTCGGCGCCGACCGGGCCATCGGCGTGGCCGGCAAGGCCCACGACGCGGAGCACCGGCAGACGGCCGTCGAGCGCACGATGGAGGCGTTCGGCCGCGTCGACTACCTGGTCAACAACGCCGGTACGAACCCGGTCTTCGGCCCGATCGCGGACCTCGACCTGGACGTCGTCCGCAAGATCTACGAGACCAACGTCGTCTCGGCGCTCGGCTTCGCCCAGCTGACGTGGAAGGCGTGGCAGCGGGACAACGGCGGGGCGATCGTCAACGTCGCGTCCGTCGGCGGCCTCACGGCCTCGCCCTTCATCGCCGCGTACGGCATGAGCAAGGCCGCGATGGTCAACCTCACGCTCCAGCTCGCGCACGAGTTCGCGCCCGCCGTGCGGGTCAACGCCATCGCCCCGGCCGTGGTCAAGACGAGGTTCGCGCAGGCGCTCTACGAGGGGCGCGAGGCGGAGGTCGCCGCCTCCTACCCGCTCGGCCGGCTCGGCGTGCCGGAGGACATCGGGGGCGCGGCCGCGTACCTCACCTCCGACCAGGCCGGGTGGGTCACCGGGCAGACGCTGGTGGTCGACGGCGGCCTCTTCCTCAACGCGGGCGTCGCCTAGCGGAGCGCCCGCCCCGGCCCGGCACAGCCCGCGCACCGGCCCGTCGCGGCGGCCGTCGCGCGGCCGTTGTCAGTGGCCCCCGGTAGGTTCGGGAGTACGGCGTGGACCCCACGCGCGTTCCCCTACTGCCCACCGGAGGTTGTCGACGTGACCGACGCGCTGCCCGAGTCCTGGCACGGCGTTCTCGGCGAGGAGCTGGACCAGCCCTATTACAAGGAGCTCACCGAGTTCGTCGCGCGGGAGCGGGCCCGGGGCCCGGTCTACCCGCCGCCGGAGGAGGTCTTCGCGGCGCTGGAGGCCACGCCGTACGACGAGGTGAAGGTGCTGATCCTCGGTCAGGACCCGTACCACGGGCCGGGCCAGGGCCACGGCCTGTGCTTCTCGGTGCGCCCGGGCGTCAGGATTCCGCCGTCGCTGCGGAACATCTACCGGGAGCTGCGCGACGAGCTGGGCCACCCCGTGCCCGACAACGGCTGCCTGACGCCCTGGACCGCGCAGGGCGTCCTGCTGCTCAACACGGTCCTCACGGTCCGGGGCGGCGCGGCGGGCTCGCACCGGGGCAAGGGGTGGGAGAGGTTCACCGACGCGGTCATCCGCGCGGTGGCCGCCCGCCCCGACCCGGCCGTCTTCGTACTGTGGGGCAGCGCCGCCCGGCAGAAGCTGCCGCTCATCGACCAGGAGCGGCACGCGGTGGTCACCGGGCCGCACCCCTCGCCCCTGGCGGGCAACGCGTTCCTCGGCAGCCGGCCGTTCACGCGGATCGACGAGGCGGTGCGCGCGCAGGGGCACGCGCCGGTCGACTGGCGGATCCCCGACCTCGGCGCCTGAGACCGCCGCATCCGCCGCCCGGGCCGCCCGGCCCGCGCCCGCCGACCTCCGGGCCCGGCCGTCCGGCGGCCGGTCGGCGGCCCGTCGGCGGCGGGGTTCAGTCGCCGGTGACGCCGTCGATCCGCTCCCGGATCAGGTCCGCGTGGCCGTTGTGGCGCGCGTACTCCTCGATCATGTGCAGGTAGATCCAGCGCAGGTCCAGGACGCGGCCGTCGGGACGGTGGACCAGCTCGTCCAGGGAGCGGCCGGCGGCGGCCGCGCGGGCCGCGTCGATCTCCGCCCGCCAGACCGGGAAGGCGTCCGCGGCGCCGTCCGCCTCGGTGACGTGGAAGTCCCCGTCCCGGTCCGCGTCGGTGTACCAGATCGGCGGGGCGTCCTGCCCGTCCAGGATCCTGCGGAACCAGTGGCGCTCGACCTCGGCCATGTGCCGGACCAGGCCCAGCAGCGTCAGCGACGAGGGCGGCACGGACGCCTCGCGCAACCGGGCGTCGTCCAGGCCCTCGCACTTGACCGCGAGGGTCGCGCGGTGGAAGTCCAGCCAGCCCTCCAGACTGGTGCGCTCGTCGGCGTGGTGGGGCGGTACGGGGCGGTCGGTCGTGGTCATGGGGGCCATGGTGGCGGCCCATGGTGGCGGCCCGCCACCCGTTACCTCCCGTCGGCCTGCGCGCTCCCGCCCCGGGTGCCGGGCCCCGCCCCTTTCGGGGCCCGGGCAGGCGTGTCACCGCGCGTCGGCCAGGTCCTGCTCGGCCCAGATCGTCTTGCCGGCGGTGGTGTGCCGGGTGCCCCAGCTCTGGGTGAGCTGCGCCACCAGGAGCAGCCCCCGGCCGCCCTCGTCGTACATGCGGGCCCGGCGCAGGTGCGGGGAGGTGCTGCTGGCGTCGGACACCTCGCAGATGAGGCTCCGGTCGTGGATCAACCGGAGCTGGATGGGCGGCTCGGCGTACCGGATGGCGTTCGTGACCAGCTCGCTCACCACCAGTTCCGTGGTGAACCCCGCCTCCTCCAGGCCCCAGGCGGTCAGCTGCGCGGCGGCGTCCTTGCGGGCCTGCGCCACCACGGCCGGGTCGTGCGGCAGGTCCCAGGTGGCCACCTGGCCGGCGTCGAGCGCGCGCGTACGGGCCACCAGCAGCGCGACGTCGTCGGTGGGCCGCTCGGGCAGCAGCGCCGCCAGCACGGTCTCGCAGAAGGCTTCCAGGGAGGCGCAGGGTCCGGACAGGGCCGCGCGCAGCGCGTCCAGCGCCTCGTCCACGTCACGGCCGGGGGAGTCCAGCAGCCCGTTGGTGTACAGCACCAGCAGGCTGCCCTCGGCCAGCTCCACCTCGGCCGCCTCGAACGGCAGGTTGCCCAGGCCCAGCGGCGGGCCGCCGGGCAGGTCCAGGAAGTCCACGGCGCCGTCGGGCCGGACCACCGCGGGCCCGGGATGCCCGGCGCGCGCGGCGCAGCACCGCCGCGAGACCGGGTCGTAGACCGCGTACAGGCAGGTGGTGCCGATGTCGCCGGCGACCTCCGCCTGGCCCGCGCCCGGGTCGTCCGCCTGCCCCTCCACCTCGGCCGACAGCCGCGTCACCAGGTCGTCCAGGTGGGTGAGCAACTCGTCCG
Organism: Streptomyces sp. B1866; assembly: GCF_031932565.1. Taxonomy (NCBI): domain Bacteria; kingdom Bacillati; phylum Actinomycetota; class Actinomycetes; order Kitasatosporales; family Streptomycetaceae; genus Streptomyces; species Streptomyces sp. B1866. Next base: position 1,347 of record NZ_JAVSCF010000194.1, on the reverse strand, counting down.
GGGGCAGGTCGACGTCGGCCAGGGTGCGCACCGCCGTGCGCAGCCGGCCCATCGTGGCGGACGCCTGCACGCCGTGCCCGACCACGTCCCCCACCACCAGCGCGACCCGCGCGCCGGACAGCGGGATCACGTCGAACCAGTCGCCGCCCACCCCGGCGCGCGAGCCCGCGGGCAGGTAGCGGGAGGCGACCTCCACCGCCGCGTTGCGCGGCAGCCCGCGCGGCAGCAGGCTGCGCTGGAGGCCCAGGGCGGTCTCCCGCTCGCGGGCGTAGCGCCGGGCGTTGTCGACGCAGACCGCGGCCCTGGCCGTGATCTCCTCGGCGAGCAGCACGTCGTCCCGTACGAACGGCTCGGGGCGGCGGTGCCGGGAGAAGGTGGCCACCCCCAGCGTGGTGCCGCGGGCGCGCAGCGGCACGCACACGGTGGAGTGGAACCCGTACCGGCGCAGCCGCGCGGCGGTCTCCGGGTTCTGCGCGTCCCACCGCCGCAGGTACGCCTCCGACAGCTCCAGCAGCACCCCCCGGCCGGTGGCCAGGCACTCCTCCGTCGCGGAGCCCCGCGGGTAGGCGTACAGCTGCCCGGGCCTCACGACCGCCTCCGGCGTCCCGTCGAGGGACGAGCGGTGGGCGGCGCGCCGCAGCACCGCGCGGCTGGGCAGCGGTTCGCCGGGCGGCTCGGCGCCGCCCACCACGTCCGGCAGCAGGTCGACGGTGACGAAGTCCGCGAAGGCCGGCACGGCCACCTCCGCCAGCTCCTCGGCGGTGCGCACGATGTCCAGCGTGCTGCCGATGCGGACGCTGGCCTCGTTGAGCAGCAGCAGCCGCTGCCGGGACCCGTGCTGCTGTGTCGTGTCGTGCGCGGCCACGATCACGCCGCGCGCGGCGCCGTCCCGGCCGCGCAGCGGCGCCAGCGAGACCGCCCAGGCGCTCTCGCGGTCCTGGCCGACCGGGCGCGCGGCGTACTCCAGGTGCCGCGGCTCGCCGGTCCGCAGGGTCGCGCGCATCTGCGCCTCGGTCTCCTCGGCCTGGGCGCCGGGGAGTATCTCCGGTATCCGCAGGCCGCGCATGTCGGCCTCGGTCAGGCCCAGCACCCGCTCCATGTCGTCGTTGGCCAGGCGCAGCCGCAGCCGCATGTCGTAGACCGCCATGGCGCACGGGGCGTGGGTGAAGGACCGCCCGGTCAGCTCGCCGGCGTCGAAAGGCTCCTGGGCGCCCGGGCGCGCGGAGACCACCAGCCAGGCGGCGCGGCCGTCCGGCCGGTCCTGGCGGTGGGCCAGCAGCCGGGCCGTGAGGCACCGGCCGTCGCGGTGCCGCAGTGCGGCGCTGCCGCGCCAGCGCTGCGGCGGCC
>NZ_JAVSCF010000193.1:0-12400 GCF_031932565.1 Streptomyces sp. B1866 | reverse complement strand
CGGCGGCCCGCCGACCGCCGGTCCGGGCCAGGTCCCGGCCTCCGGCGCCGCGACGCCCGCCCGTACGCCCGGCGGCCCGGCGGCCCGCGCCCGTACGCCCCGGGACACCGCACCGCACGGCGCCACGCAGGGCAGCGCCGCCCCGCGCGTGCGACGCGTGCGTGCTCCCCTGCTCGCCGCCGTCCTCGCCGCCGCCCTGCTCCTTACGTCCCTGCTGTCCGCGGGCGTCGGCGCGTACGACATCCCGCTGTCCGACCTCGTCGGCTCCGTCCTGCACCGCGCGGGCCTGGGCGGCGCGCCGCTGGACCGGGTCGGCGAGAGCGTGCTGTGGGACGTGCGGCTGCCGCGCGTCGTGCTCGCGCTGCTGGTCGGCGCGTCGCTGGGCTGCGCGGGCGCGCTGATGCAGGGGGTGTTCGGCAACCCGCTGGCCGAGCCGGGCGTCATCGGCGTGTCCTCGGGTGCGGCGGTGGGCGCGGTCGGCTCGATCGCGCTGGGCGTGGACGTGCTGGGCCGGTGGACGGTCACCGGGTTCGCGTTCGCGGGCGGCCTGCTGACGGTGCTGCTGGTGTACGCGCTCGCGCGGGCGGACGGCAGGACGGAGGTCGTCACGCTGGTGCTCACCGGCATCGCGGTGAACGCCTTCGCGGGCGGCCTGATCGGCCTGTTCGTCTTCTACGCCGACAACGCGCAAGTCACTCAGATCACGTTCTGGCAACTCGGCTCCCTCGCACAGGCCACGTGGAGCAAGGTGCTGGCCGTGCTGCCGTGCGCACTGGCGGGCCTGGCCGTCGCGCCGCTGTACGCGCGCAAGCTGGATCTCCTCTCGCTCGGCGAGCGCCCGGCGCGGCACCTGGGTGTGCACGTGGAGCGGCTGCGGATGACGCTGGTGGTGGTCGTGGCGCTGCTGACGGCGGCGGCGGTGGCGGTGGCGGGCATCCTCACCTTCGTCGGCCTGCTCGTGCCGCACCTGCTGCGCATGGCGGCGGGCCCCGGGCACCGGTTCCTCATCCCCGGCAGCGCGCTGGCCGGGGCGCTGGTGCTGGTGGCCGCCGACCTCGCGGCGCGGACCGCGGCGCAGCCCGCCGAGCTGCCGCTGGGCGTGCTGACGGCGCTGTGCGGCAGCCCGTTCTTCTTCTGGCTGCTGCGCGCCACGCGGCGGCGGCAAGGGGGTTGGGCGTGACCGGGGGCCTTCCGGCCGCGAGGGGCCCTATCGCCGGGCGGCTGTTCGCGGCCCGTACGCGCCGGATGCCCGAGCGGCCCGCGCGGGGCGACGTTTTCGCCGAGGCCGCCGGGCTCGGGGTGCGCCTGGGGGCCCGTACGGTCCTGGCGGACGTGGCACTGGCCGTCCGCGCGGGCGAGGTGCTGGCGCTGGTCGGCCCGAACGGCGCGGGCAAGTCCACGCTGCTGGCCGCGCTGGCCGCCGACGTGCCCGCCGGCGCCGGGGAGGTCCGGATCGCCGGGCGGCCGGCCGGGGCGTGGAGCCCGGCGGAGCTGGCGCTGCGCCGCGCCGTGCTGCCCCAGGCGCCCGCGCTCGCCTTCCCGTTCACGGTGGAGGAGGTGGTGCGGATGGGCCGCGCGCCGTGGGCCGGAACGCCCGCCGAGGACGAGGACGACGCGGCCGTGGCCGCCGCCATGGCCGCGACGGAGGTGGCGGGGCTGGCCGGGCGGCCGTTCTCGGCGCTGTCCGGCGGCGAGCGGGCCCGTGTCGCGCTCGCGCGCGTGCTGGCGCAGCGCGCGCCCCTGCTGCTGCTCGACGAGCCGACCGCCGCGCTCGACCTGCGCCACCAGGAGCTGGGCCTCGGGGCCTGCCGGGAACGGGCGGCGGCGGGCGACGCGGTCGTCGTGGTGCTGCACGACCTGGGGCTGGCCGCCGCGTACGCCGACCGCGCGGCCGTGCTGCACGGTGGCCGGATCGCCGCGCTCGGGCCGCCGGCCGAGGTCTTCGAGGCGGACCTGCTCTCCGGCGTCTACCGGCAGCCGGTGGAGGTGCTGCCGCACCCGCGCACCGGCGAGCCGCTGGTCCTGCCGCGCCGCGACGGACGGCCGGCCACGGAATGACCGGCGCGTGCCGCGTGACCGCGCGGCCGTACGGCGCCCGTACGGTCGCGCGGCCCTCCGACGCCGTACCGTCGCACGGCCGTACGACGCCGTACGGTCGCGCGCCCGTACGGTGCCCGGCTCCGGCCGGTGCCCGGCCCCGCCGCGTCGGCCCGCACGCGCGTACGGCCCGTCCGGGCCCGCACGGCGGCCGGACCGCACCCCGCACCACACCCCGCCACCGCCACGGCGCAACCCGCCCAAGTGAGAAAGAATTTACTTCCCGATGGCGAGAACTCGCCCTTCCTCAGGTGTCGGATAGGGAAGCCTCAGTTAAGTTAGGGCGGCTTTATCCGGCCGCGAGGCCCGTACCCCATCCGTCCTGAGCAAGCACGCCTGGAGCCCGCATGCGAGCCCACCGCTCCCCCGCCGTCGCCGCCCTCGCGGCGGCGGCCCTGGCCGCCCTGAGCGGCTGTTCCGCCAAGTCCGACGCCGCGGACTCCGACGCGGTCAGGGTCAAGGCGTCCGACGACAAGTGCGAGGTGTCGCGGACCTCGTTCCCCGCCGGGCACGTCAAGCTGGCGGTGGAGAACAAGGGCTCGAAGGTCACCGAGGTCTACGTCTACGCGCCCGGCGACCGCATCGTCACCGAGCGGGAGAACATCGGCCCGGGCACCAAGGTCTCCATCACCGCCGAGGTGAAGGCCGGTTCGTACGAGATCGCCTGCAAGCCCGGCATGAAGGGGCACGGCATCCGGCAGAAGGTGACCGCGACCGGCTCGGGCGCGAGCACCGCCGCCCGCGACCCGCGGCTGGACAAGGCGGTGGCCGACTACCGCGCGTACGTCCAGCAGCAGGCCGACGCGACCCTGCCGCTCGCCCAGGCGTTCGCGGACGCGGTCAAGCGGGGCGACGTCGAGGCCGCCCAGCGCGCGTACGCGCCCTCCCGCGTCGGCTGGGAGCGCACCGAGCCGGTCGCCGAGTCCTTCGGCGACATCGACCCGAAGGTCGACATCCGCGAGGACGGCCTGGAGCCCGGGCAGAAGTGGACGGGCTGGCACCGCCTGGAGAAGTCCCTGTGGCAGGCGAAGAAGATCACCGCGGCGGACAAGGCGCTCGCCGACCGGCTGGTGGCCGACCTGAAGGACTGGCAGAAGCGGGTCGGCACCGCGGACATCACGCCCACCAGCATGGCCAACGGCGCCAAGGAGCTGCTGGACGAGGTGCAGACCGGCAAGGTGACCGGCGAGGAGGAGCGCTACAGCCACACCGACCTGGTCGACTTCGAGGGCAACGTGGACGGCGCGGCCAAGGCGTACGAGCTGCTGAAGCCGGTCGCCTCGCAGCGCGACCCGAAGCTGGCCAAGGAGCTGGACAGGCAGTTCGCGGCGGTGCGCGCGGTGCTGGACGGCTACCGCCGCGGCGACGGCTTCGTGTCGTACGACACCGTCGGCCAGGACAAGCGCAAGGAGCTGTCGGACGCGGTGAACGCGCTCGCCGAGCCGCTGTCGAAGCTCGCGGCCGCCGTCGCCGGATGACCGCACGGCCTCCGCGACGGCCGGTGAAGCGGGCCAGCCGGACCGGCACCGGAACACGTCAAGACGTCAGACACACGCCAGAACACCGAAAGGGGGCCGGGAGATGGCCGCAGAGAACGTGACGACCGGCGACGAGCGGCGGCAGAGGGCCGACCGGGCGCCCTCCCGGCGCGCCCTGCTCGGCTGGGGCGGGGCCGGTCTCGCGCTCGGCGCCACGGCGGGCGGCGGCGTGGCGGCCGCCGTCGCGGGCTCGGGAGACGGCGCGGCGCCGGTCGCCGACGGCGGCGCCGCCGTGCCGTTCCACGGCGCCCACCAGGCGGGCATCGCCACGCCCGTGCAGGACCGGCTGCACTTCGCAGCCTTCGACGTGACCACCGGCGACCGCGCCGAGCTGGCCGACCTGCTGAAGGAGTGGACGCGCGCGGCCGCCCGCATGACGCGCGGCGACGCCGTCGGCGGAGGCGCGGTCGGCGGCCTCGCCGAGGCGCCGCCCGACGACACCGGTGAGGCGCTGGGACTGAAGGCGTCGCGGCTGTCCCTCACGGTCGGCTTCGGGCCCACCCTGTTCACCGACGCGCGCGGCAGGGACCGGTTCGGCCTGGCCGACCGCCGGCCGGAGGCCCTGATCGACCTGCCCGCCTTCCCCGGCGACAACCTCGACCCGGCGCGCAGCGGCGGCGACCTGTGCGTCCAGGCGTGCGCCGACGACCCGCAAGTCGCCGTACACGCGATTCGCAACCTGGCCAGAATCGGCATGGGCCGGGTCGCCATCCGCTGGTCCCAGCTCGGTTTCGGCAAGACCTCCTCCACCACGCCCGACGAGCAGACGCCGCGCAACATGATGGGCTTCAAGGACGGCACCCGGAACATCGCGGCCACCGACACCGCCGCTCTCGACCGGCACGTATGGGTGGACGCCGAGGCCGGCCCGGACTGGCTGGTGGGCGGCTCGTACCTGGTCGCGCGCCGCATCCGCATGCACATCGAGACCTGGGACCGCACCTCGCTGAAGGAGCAGGAGGACATCTTCGGGCGGGACAAGGGCGAGGGCGCGCCGGTGGGCAGGCGGCGGGAGCGGGACGAGCCCGCTCTGAAGGCCATGCTGCCCACCGCGCACGTGCGCCTGGCCCACCCCGACACCAACGGCGGCGCCACCATCCTGCGCCGCGGCTACTCCTTCACCGACGGCACGGACGGCCTGGGGCGGCTGGACGCGGGGCTGTTCTTCCTGGCGTACCAGAAGGACGTGCGGACCGGGTTCGTGCCCGTACAGACCAGCCTGGCGCGCGCGGACGCGCTGGGCGAGTACATCCAGCACGTGGGTTCGGCGGTCTTCGCCGTCCCGCCGGGCGTCCGCGACGCGGACGACTGGTGGGGCCGGGCGCTGCTGGCCCGCTGACCGCGTGCACCCGGCAAGACCGGCAAAACCAGCAAGACCAGCCAGCCACCCGAGGAGACCGGCGTGTTCGGCAACTACCTGATCGGCCTGCGCGAGGGGCTGGAGGCCAGCCTGATCGTGTGCATCCTGATCGCCTACCTCGTCAAGACGGGCAACCGCACGGCGCTGCTGCCGGTCTGGCTCGGGGTCGGCGCCGCGGTGGCCCTGAGCCTGGCGTTCGGCGCCGCGCTGGAGTTCGGCTCCCAGGAGCTGACGTTCGAGGCGCAGGAGGCGCTGGGCGGGTCGCTGTCGATCGTGTCGGTGGGCCTGGTGACCTGGATGGTGTTCTGGATGCGGCGCACCGCCCGGCACCTGCGCGCCGAGCTGCACGGCAGGCTGGACGCGGCGCTGGCCATGGGCGTGGGCTCGCTGGTGGTCACGGCCTTCCTGGCGGTGGGGCGCGAGGGCCTGGAGACGGCGCTGTTCGTGTGGACGGCGGTACGGGCGAACAGCGACGGCTCGTCCGACCCGCTGATCGGCGTGGTGCTCGGCCTGCTCACGGCGGTGGCGATGGGCTGGCTGTTCTACCGGGGCGCGCTGCGGATCAACCTGGCGAAGTTCTTCACGTGGACGGGCGGCATGCTGGTCGTGGTGGCGGCGGGCGTGCTCGCGTACGGCTTCCACGACCTCCAGGAGGCCGACTGGCTGCCGGGCCTGAACGACCGGGTCTTCGACATCAGCGGGACCATCCCGCCGGACTCCTGGTACGGCACGCTGCTGAAGGGCACGCTCAACTTCCAGCCGGATCCGACCTCGTTGCAGGTGTGGGTGTGGGCGGTCTACCTGGTGCCCACGCTGGCGCTGTTCCTCGTCCCGGGCGGGCCGGCGGGCGTCTGGCGGGCCGCGGGGGCGCTGCTGCGCCCGGGCGGACGGGCGCAGGCCGGGTCCGGTGCGGCGGCGGAGGCCCGGTCTGGTGCGGCGGCGGAGGCCGGGTCCGGCAAGGCGGTGACCGGGTCCGAGAAGGCGGTGTCCGGGGCCGACGAAGCGGTGACCGGGGCCGGTGAGGCGGCGGCCGGGCCGGTGGGGCCGTGACCCGGGCCGGTGGGACGGTGAGCCGGGCGGTGGGCCGGTGGGGCGGTGTCCGCCGCCCCCGGTAGGGTGACGCCGACCGCCCCCGCAACGCCTGCCGCCCCCGCCGCGTCCACCGCGTCTCCCGCCGGACCGGGGGCCCGAAGGAGCCGGAGCCCGATGATACGTAGGCCGTCGCGCCGCCTGCTTCGCCTGCCGCTGTCCCGTCCGCCCGGCGCGCCCGCGACCCGTCGGCCGCGCGCCGCGGCGGCGGTGGCCCTGTCCCTGGCGGGGGCGCTGACGCTCGCGGGGTGCATGACGGTGCACGGCGAGCGGGCGAACATCCCCTCGGTGCGGCGGGCCGAGGCCCCCAAGGCCCTCCAGCGCTTCGTCGACGGCTACAACCGCGCGTACCGGGAGGGCGACCCGCGGCTCGTCGCCCAGGTGGAGACCGGCCCGCTCGGCGCGATCGGCGTCGCCGACGTGACCATGGACCGCGCGACCCACCCGCACGGCAACCCGGACTTCTACCCGCTGAAGCTGACGGACGTGCGCTACGCGATCCCCCGCCAGGTCGGCTGGCCGAAGTTCTTCGTCGCCGACGCCGCCAGCAACCGGGACGGCAACCGCTGGCTGGTGGTCATGACCCGCGAGCGCGCCGACCAGCCGTGGCGGGCCGCGTACCTGTCCATCGTCGCCCCCGACCAGCTGCCCGGCTTCGCCACCGACGAGGACGGCTGGGCCAGGGCGGTGCCCGCCGGGCCCGCGTCGGGTCTGGCCGTCGCCCCGGACCGGCTGAGCGCCGCGTACACCGACTTCCTGATGACCGGCCAGGGCGACACGTTCGCCCCCGGGCCGTCCACGACGGTGGCGCGCGGCAACCGCGACCAGTACCGGCGCACCCGGACCTTCTGGACCGAGTACATCGACACGCCCGTGCGGGCGCCCGCCTACCCGCCGGTGGCGCTGCGCACGGACGACGGGCAGGCGCTGGTCTTCTTCGGCTCTCAGCACCGGCAGAAGCAGACGATGGCGCAGGGCGTCCGGCCCCGACCGGACGAGCGGATCCGGGCGCTGATGACGGGTGAGGCCACGCGCGCGGTGACGCTGACGCGCATGGCCGAGTCGGTGGCGCGGGTACCGGCCCGGGACGCGGCCGACCCGCACGTGGTCTTCCTGAACCGCATCGAGGGCGTCACGGCGGCCAAGGGCGAGTAGCGGGCGGCCCGTCCGGCTGCCGGGTTCCGGCCCGGGAGGCCGTACGGGCGGGCCCGGGAGGCCGTACGGGCCGTACGGTACGGGCCCCGTACGGTACGGGCGTACGGGCCGCGGGCCGCGGCCCGGGCGGGCGCGGACCCGGCCTCCGGCGGGCCCCTCCGCCGCCCGCGCCCGGCTACCTGCTCGGCCAGGCCGCGACCTCGTACCGCTCCTCGTCCGCGAACCGCGCGCACGCGTCCGTCAGCGCCTCCAGCAGCGTCAGCGGATCCGGCAGCGGACGCTCCGGGCCGAGCAGCCACGCCACCCGCCCGTCGCCGGGCAGCCGCGCGGGCGGCAGAAGCACGTAGCTGCCGCGGCAGTGCCAGCGCAGCCCCGGGTGCTCGTCCATGGTCTCGGGGTGGCAGTCCAGCTCGCAGGGCCACCACTCGTCCTCGTCCTCCGGCGTCCCGCGCGTGGCGGTGAAGAACAGCATGCGGCCCTGGCCCAGGTCCGGGCCGGTGGACGTGGCGACCGGCCCCACCTCGACGCCCGCCTCGCCCAGCTTCTCCAGGGCCAGCCGCCCGGCCTCGACGGGCACGTCCAGCACGTCGTGGGCGATGCCGGTGGCGGTGACGAAGTTGGCCTGCGGCACGGCGCGCAGCCACTGGGTGACCTTCTCCGGGTCGGCCGTGGCCTGCGTGCGCCAGGCGAACGACACCGGGTGCCGGGCGGGGGTGGGACAGCCGACCCGGTCGCAGGAACAGCCGTAGCCCGCCGGGTGCGCGGCCGTGGCCAGCGGGAACCCCGCCGCGGCGGCGGCCAGCAGCAGGTCCTCGCGGGCTCCCGCGCCCGGCCCCGTGCCCTCGCCGCCGTCCGCCCGGCTCCTGGGACGGCGCAGCCACCGGGAGAAGAACCCGCCTTTGTGTTCCATCCATCGCCTCGCTTCACGGCTCGAAGTCCGAGGGCAGCCCGGGCCCCCGGCGGCGTGCGTCACCTGCCGGTACCCGATCAATGCTGCCACCAACCGCCTGGCGGAGGAGGGCGGTGTCCGCATCCCGGGTACGTGGGTGCCCACTTTACGGGCGCCATACCGGGCAAAGGATGATTCGCCCGCACTCCACGTCGACTCCAGTACGGCAATAGTGCTAGCGGGTCTGCGGCACCCGGGTGGACGATCGGGTCCACACGCGATGAATCCGCGCAACCCGGCACGCCCGTGAGGAGCCACCCATGTCCTTGCGTTCCCCCGCCCCCGCCTCCACCTCCGGCGGCCCGGCACCCTTCGGTTCGCCCGGCACCGCCCCGGTCCGGCGCGCCACCCCGCGCCGCTACCTGATGTGCCCGCCCGTCCACTTCCGGGTCCACTACGCCATCAACCCGTGGATGCACCCGCACAAGCCCGTCGACGTCCCCCTGGCCGTCACCCAGTGGGAGGCCCTGCGCGACCGGTACACCGCCCTGGGCCACACCGTCGAGGTGCTGCCGCCCCGGCCCGACCTGCCCGACATGGTGTACGCGGCGAACGGCGCGACCGTGGTGGACGGCCGGGTCCTCGGCGCCCGCTTCGCCTACCGCGAGCGCGCCGAGGAGGCCGCGGCCCACCTGGAGTGGTACCGCGCGCACGGGCACCGGCGGGTGCGCGAGCCGGTCCACGTCAACGAGGGCGAGGGCGACTTCGCGGTGACCGCCACCTGGCTGCTGGCCGGGCGCGGCTTCCGCAGCAGCCCGCTGTCCCACCCGGAGGCGCAGGAGTTCCTGGGCCGCCCGGTGATCGGCCTGGACCTGGTCGACCCGCGCTACTACCACCTGGACACCGCGCTGTGCGTCCTGGACGACAGCACGGACACCGAGGTCATGTACTACCCCGGCGCTTTCTCGCCGGGCAGCCGGGCGGTGCTGGCCCGGCTCTTCCCGGACGCGATCGTCGCCACCGGGGCGGACGCGGCGGTGCTGGGCCTGAACGCGGTGAGCGACGGCCGGCACGTGCTGCTGCCGCAGGCCGCGGTGGGCCTGTTCGGGCCGCTGCGGGAGCGGGGGTACGAGCCGGTGGGCGTGGACCTGAGCGAGCTGCTGAAGGGCGGGGGCAGCGTGAAGTGCTGCACGCAGGAGCTGCGCGGGCTGGACTGAGCGGGCGGCGGGGCCGCCGGGGCCCCGGGCCGGACAGGGCTCCGGCGGACCCGCCCCGCCCGGCCCCCGACGGACCGCCCGTCCGCCGTCCGGCAGCCGTCCGGTCGCCGCCCGGCAGGCGCCTGGACCGGCCCGGTCCCGTCCGGCCCCCTGGTCCTAGGACCGGCCGCACCCCGGATATGCGGCGAAATGCCGATGCGCCGCCACCCGGGCCGGTGGGAGCATCAGCACCATGGCCGCTGACACTCCTTTCTCCACCGAGCCCGCTTCCGCCGTCCCCCCGCAGCCGTCTCCCGCCCGCGCCCCCCGGTCGCCACGCGGCGCGCCCCCGGTGTGGGCGGTGCTCGCGGCGGCCTGCGCGGGGCAGTTCCTGGTGGTGCTCGACGTGTCCGTGGTCAACGTGGCGCTGCCGTCGATCCGTACGGACCTGGGCCTCGGCGAGACCGGGTTGCAGTGGGTGGTCAACGCCTACGCCCTCACCTTCGCGGGCTTCCTGCTGCTGGGCGGGCGGGCGGCCGACCTCTTCGGCCGGAAGCGGGCCTTCCTGGCCGGGCTCGGCCTGTTCACCGCCGCGAGCCTGGCGGGCGGGCTGGCGCGGGAGCCGTGGCAGCTGGTGGCGGCCCGCGCGGTGCAGGGCGTGGGCGCGGCCGTGCTGTCCCCGGCCACGCTGACCATCCTGACCACCACCTTCCCGGACGGCGCCGCGCGGACCCGGGCCATCGGCACCTGGGCGGCGGTGGGCGCGGGCGGCGGCGCGGCGGGCGCCCTGGTCGGCGGGCTGCTGACCGAGTACCTGTCGTGGCGCTGGGTGCTGCTGGTCAACGTGCCGGTGGGCGGGCTGGTGCTGGCGGCGGGCGCGGTGTGGCTGGCCGAGAGCCGGGGCGAGGCCGTGCGCCGGCTGGACGTGCCCGGCGCGGTGCTGGTCACCGCGGGCGTCGCGGCGCTGGCGTACGGGATCGTGGGGACCGAGTCGCACGGCTGGACCTCGTTCGCGTCGCTGGGGCCGATGGCCGCGGGGCTGGCGCTGATCGCCGTCTTCGTGGCCGTGGAGGCCCGTACGAGGGCGCCGCTGATGCCGCTCGGGCTGTTCCGCCTGCGCGCGGTGTCGGCGGGCAACGCGGCGATGGTGCTGTTCGGCGGCGGCATGTTCGCCATGTGGTACTTCATGTCGCTCTACATGCAGAACGTGCTGCGCTACAGCCCGGTGCAGACCGGCCTCGCCTTCCTGCCGCACACGCTGTCCATCGTGCTCGGCTCCAAGCTCGCGCCCCGGATCATGGCCGTGGTCGGCGGCAAGGCGCTGGCGCTCGCCGGCGGTTCGGTGGCCGTGGCGGGGTACGCGTGGCAGAGCACGATGGGCGCGGACGGCACCTTCCTGAGCACGGTCCTGGGCCCGGGAATCGTCATGTCGCTGGGCGCCGGGCTGCTGATGACCCCGCTCGCCGCCGCGGCCACCTCGGGCGTGGGCCCGTCCGAGGCGGGCCTGGTGGCGGGCCTGGTCAACACCTCCCGGCAGCTCGGCGGCGCGCTGGGGCTGGCGGTGCTGGCCACGGTCGCGGCCGACCGGATCGCCGCGGGCGGCGGCGGGCCGCGCGCGATGGCCGAGGGGTACGGGCGGGCCTTCACGGTGTCCGCGGCGGTCATCGCGGGGGCCGTGGTGCTGATCGCGCTCTGGCTGCCGCGCACGACGGCGGCCCGGGCCCGGCGGCTGGGGTAGGGCTCTGGCCGCCGGGCCGCCCCCGGCCGGCGGCCCGGCGGCGCCCGGCCGGATGCCCCGGGGCCGGCGCAGGCGTTCGGCCGGACCGGTCCACCGCGGCCACGGCCAGGAGGACGACACGACCGCGGTCCCGGCCGTCACGTTCCTCCGCGCGTCTCCCGCGCGTGACGCGGGCCACGGCCGGGCGGGCCTTCCGGCGTCCCGCGCGGGTGGGTTATACAGAGGCCCCGGTCCCTAGAACACGTTCTAGAAAGCGAGCCGCCCACGATGCCCATCGACGCCGCGAGAGCCGTCTCGGCGGAACCCCGGACCACCACCCTGACGTGGCACCACAAGGACGTCCAGCTCTACCATCTGGGCATCGGCGCGGGAGTTCCGGCCACCGACCCCGCCGAGCTGCGCTACACCCTGGAAAGCGCGCTGCACGTCCTGCCCAGCTTCGCGACCGTCGCGGGCGGCGGCATGGCCATCGCCGAGGGCCTGTCCGCGCCCGGCGTGGACGTCGACCTGTTCGCCGTCCTGCACGCCGGGCAGTCCGTCGAGGTGCACCGGCCCCTGCCCACCGGCGGCGAGGCCGTCCACACCTCCCGGGTCGAGGCCGTCCACGACAAGGGCAAGGCCGCGGTCCTGGTGCTGCGCACCGACGCCGCCGACGCCGACGGCCCGCTGTGGACCTGCCGCACCCGGATGTACGTGCGCGGCGAGGGCGGCTTCGGCGGCGAGCGCGGGCCGACCGAGCGGACCGAGGCGCCCGGCCGCGCGCCGGACGCGGTCGTGGACCGGCCCACGCGCGAGGACCTGCCGCTGCTGTACCGGCTGTCCGGCGACTGGAACCCGTTGCACGCCGACCCCGAGTTCGCCCGGCTCGTCGGCTTCGACCGGCCGATCCTGCACGGCCTGTGCACGTACGGGATCGCGCTGAAGGCCGTCGTGGACACGCTGCTGGACGGCGAGGTGGCCCGGGTGCGCTCGTACACCGCCCGTTTCTCCGGCGTCGCCTACCCGGGCGAGACGCTGCGGGTGCGGATGTGGCGGGAGGAGGGGCGGCGCGTACGCGTGACGGTCGGCGCGGTGGAGCGGGACGAGGCGCCCGTCCTCACCGACACCGTGGTCGAGCACGACTGAGTCCCGGGCCGCTTCGCGCGGGCGTCCGCCGGGCACGCGGGCGGGCTCCCGCGCGCGGCGGACGTACGGACGCCGGACGCGCCGCCGGACAACGCCCCCGGCACCGGCGGCGCGCCGGCCGTGGCCCCGGAAGCCGCCACGCGTACGGGCCGTACGTACAGCGGCACGGCGCCCGTAGCGCGGCGGCCGTCACGGCGTGGCCGCACCCGCCCC
>NZ_JAVSCF010000192.1:0-12592 GCF_031932565.1 Streptomyces sp. B1866 | reverse complement strand
TCACGATCTACAGCTGGAGTATTAGGGACTGCGCGGGACGTACGCCAGCGTCTCGACCAGGGCCTTGAGGCGGCGCCGCCGGGCAGGCGGAAGGGAAGTGCCCGGCACGAGGGCAAGGGACGACCCGCGGCGCCGGTGGAGCGCGGGACTGCGGGCCCGACCCGACGCGGTGCGCCGCCCGCCGCTGCTACGGGAGCCGACGCCCGCAGGTACCTCGACCGGCTGGCCCGCGATCCGGCCGTGCGCTCGACGGACCGGGGGCGCGAGTTGCTGCGCTGGCTCTGGACCCACGAGACGGCGCTTCGCAAGTGGCCCGAGATGATGTCCGCGATCCCGCCGCACTGCGCCGACGTGGTTGCCTGGCTGATCCAGCAGTATCTGAGTTCGTGGCAGCACCTCCTGGAGGACTACGGGGGTGACTCCGAAGCGTTCGGGCCTGCGGCGACAGGCCTCCGCCACCGAGACCGCCTGAGACAGTGATGCCCGCGCCTAAAATCAGGCGCGGGCATCAGTCAATCGGTCGACTGATGTCGCGCCGATGGCGCAGGCTGGACTTTAGACAAACCCCGACTTGGGCGCGATACTACGGCTTCCAGTCAATTGGAGAGGCGTAGATCATGGAAAACCGTAAAGCTGATCTCATCGGTATCGTCCGTTCCGCTTGGCGGGATACGCTGGGCTACGAAAAATTCAACGACGACATCGGTTTCTTCGACGCCGGCGGGGATTCATTCATGCTCATCTCTCTTATCGGTAAGCTGTCGCAATCCTCTGGACTCACGATCAGGGCCATTGACGTCCTCCGGGCTCCCACCGTTCGAAACCAGGCTGAGTTGCTCGGCCAACTGATGAGCGAGGGTCAGGGAGAGCGTCAGTAATGCGCAGTGGTCGCCTTCCCGCCAGGCTGCCTGCTGACACTCCACTCCCTGTCCTTATCTCCGCATTCGGCCTCACGCTGAGCCGATTGACCGGCGCGAGCACTTTGCTGGTCGGCGTCGCCAGCCCAAAAGACCTGGTTTCGATCCATGTCGATATCGACGACGACCTCGCGCCACAAGTGTTCGTGCGCAGCGTTGGCGAATCGCTGAGACGGAGCCTGGGCAGGGAGGATTTTCCATGTGATCCGCTCGTCCGGATCCTCTATGATGCCGAACCTACGACGCAGTGCGTTATTTCTCTGCAACCGACCGGGGCCAGCCGATCGTTCGAGGGGCATCTCGATTACGCGACGGACCTGTGGAATAAGGGCGAGGCGGAGAGATTCGTCGCGAATTATTTGGCTGCGGTGGAACAGCTCGTGAAGGCGACGGCCGAGGACTGTCCAGGTATGACGTTGGCGGATGTCCGGTGTATATCTGCCCAGGCGCGGAAGATTCTCGAAGCCGTCAATGACACGCCTCGCGTCTTCCCACGTTCATCTGTGGATGAACTCTTCCGTATGGCGGCGGAGCGATGGCCCGCTGTGCCGGCCGTGCGCGACGCGGAATCGACGCTGACGTACTCCGAGCTGGCCGCCGCCGCGGCCGAGCAGGCGCGCCTGCTGCGTACTGCCGGCGTCCGCGAGGGCGACACCGTGCTGATCGCCGTTCCGCGCTCGGTGGCGGAGACAGTGGCGGTGCTGGGCACCCTCTGGGCGGGAGCCACCTATATCGGTGTGGATCTCACTCAACCCCCTTCCCATACCGGGAAAATCATCGCCAAGGCAGCCCCCGCCGCCGCGATCGTGGCCGACGACGGGGCCGGTCGGCTCGCGTCGCACGGCGTACTTCCGGTCAGTTCATGGCGCCGGGGATGGGAGGCTGACGGGGCGGGCATGACGCCCGTCCGGCCCGACCCCGACCGACTGGCGTACATCGCCTTCACCTCGGGCTCGACGGGGGAGCCGAAAGGTGTGGCGATTCCGCACCGTGCGGTGATCCGGTTGGTGCACGGCGCCGACTATCTGGCGCTGGGCCCGGGGGAGCGCTGTCTGCGTCTGTCGTCACTCGCCTTTGATGCCTCCACCGTCGAGATCTGGGGCAGCCTGTTGACGGGAGCGTCGCTTGAAGTTTGCCCACCGGACCTGCTCACCCCCGGCGAGATAGGCGCTTTTCTCGAGGAACGCCAGATCACTGTTGCCTGGCTCACGGCGGGCCTCTTCAGGCTCGTGCAGGAATTCGCGGCGACATCATTGGGCGGATTGCGACAGCTCCTCACGGGTGGAGACGTAGTGCCTCATGCGCACATCAAACGTGCTCTGACGGAGAACCCAGGCCTTGTGATCACGAACGGATACGGTCCGACTGAGAATACGACCTTCACGACGGTCCATTCGCTTCACGACCCTGCCGACATCGACGGGCCGATCCCTATCGGCCTACCCGTTCCCGGGACTCGGATATATGTTCTGGATGATCGTGCGAGGCTACTGATGCCCGGGGCTGTCGGAGAACTGTATGCCGCCGGGGAAGGACTTGCGACAGGCTACCTCAACGACCAGGCGGAAACCGAACGATCGTTTGGTTGCTTTTCGCCCGATGTGGGCGAACGACTGTACCGCACAGGTGACTTGGTGCGTATCGACGGGGCCGGCCGGCTCTGCTTTCTGGGCAGAATGGATGACCAGGTCAAGGTTCGCGGCTTCCGAATCGAGTCGGGGGCGATCAGTGAGTTCTTGACCGCTCAGCCGGAAGTCGAGGAGTCGGTCGTGACGGTCACGGACGGCGACAGTGCCGACAAAAGGATCGTTGCCGCAGTACGGTTGGCGCCGGGGACGACGGTGACGCCTGCCGACTTGAGAGACCGGGTGCGGGACCATCTGCCCTCATATATGGTTCCCCCGCTCTGGGCCGTTGTGGATCGGCTGCCTCTCACAGCAAACGGGAAAATCGACCGAAGCCGACTCGCGGCCATCGCCATGCCTGCCGGTTCGTTCGCGAAGCAGGGTCAGGTCTGATCAAAAAGCGTTTACCGCTCACGTATCCGGAAAGCAGGCCCGGCGCGAACAGATGGAGGTTGTGGTGATATGCTCGAGTCTCGCAAAATAGCAGTCATTGGATTGGCATGCCGCGTTCCCGGCGCGGAGGACTATCGGCGCTTTGCGTGGAATCTGAAAAAAGGAACTGACTCTGTCACGCGCCTGTCGCGCGAAGAGTTGCTTGCCCGAGGGGTTTCGGCGCGGCGACTTGATAATCCGCGCTACGTCCCCGCCCGCGGCCTGATCCGCGAGTCGGACATGTTCGACAACGGTTTCTTCGGCTTCTCCACGTCGGATGCGACAGCCATGGACCCGCAACACCGCCTGTTCCTCATGACGGCGTGGCACGCGCTGGAGGACGCGGGCTATGCGGCACCACGGCTCCGATCGCGCGCCGGCGTATTCGGTGCGTGCAGCAAGAATTCGTATGCCCCGGTGACCTCGAACAAGTTGAAGGACGTGATCAACGGAACCGCTGATCATCTCAGTACGCGCGTGTCGTTCACGCTGAACTTGCGCGGGCCGAGCGTGACCGTGTCGACCGCCTGTTCCAGCTCTCTTGTCGCCGTCACGCAGGCGGCGCAGGCCTTGCTGATGGGCCAGTGCGACATCGCGCTGGCCGGGGGGACAGCGATCGATTTTCCGGAGGAGGGCTATGTCTTCCAGGAAGGTTCGATCCTGTCACCGGACGGGTTCTGCCGGACGTTCGACTCGAAGGCTGCGGGCACCGTACCCGGCGACGGCGCCGGAGTGGTGGTGCTCAAACGGCTGTCCGACGCGATCCATGACGGAGACGTGATTCGGGCCGTCATCTCCGGCTACGGCTTGAACAACGACGGGAACGACAAGGTCGGCTACGCCGCGCCCAGCGTTTCGGGGCAGGTCGGCGCCATCACGATGGCGCACACCATCGCGGACGTGAGGCCGAGCGACATCGGGTACGTCGAAGCCCACGGCACCGGGACGGCCCTCGGGGATGTGGTGGAGGTGGCCGCCCTGAGGGACGTGTTCGACAGGGAGGCACCCCGCGGCTCGTGCGCCCTGGGGGCGGTGAAGAGCAGCATCGGGCATCTGGACGCGGCAGCAGGGGTTGTCGGATTGATCAAGACCGTACTCAGCCTGGAAGAGGGCGTCATATTCCCCAGCGCTCACGTGGAGACGCCCAATCCGGCTCTGGGTATCGAAGAGAGCGCCTTCCGTATCCCCACGGCGTGCGAGCCGTGGCCGGACGATCGGCCACGGCGTGCCGGTGTCAGTGCCTTCGGCGTGGGTGGCACGAACGTTCACCTGGTGCTGGAAGAGGCACCCGAACGCCCTGCTCCGCCGCCGCGTCACGGGTACTGGCCGTTGCTAGTCAGCGCCAAGAACCCCGAATCGCTCCAGCTGCACCTGCGGGATCTGGCCGAGGCGCTGTCCTGCGGCATCGACCTGCCGGACGCGGCGTTCACCCTCGCCGAGGGACGCGAGGCGTTCGACTACCGCTGTGCAGTGACCGGACGCGACGCGGGCGAGGCGGCGCGGCTGCTCCGCACCGCTGAGCCGACGCACCGTCGTGCCGTCGGTGAGGTCACCTTCAGCTTCTCGGCCGACGCCGGGGCAACGCCGGAACTGGTGCGAGAACTCGCCCGCTGGCACCCCGATTTCCACGACGCGTGGGGTCGATGCGAAGACGCGGTGTCCGCCCTGTCGGCGGAACAGTGGGACGAGCGTGATCGTACCGTTGCCCAGTGCGCGTTCGAGTACGCGCTCGCCCGCATGTGGGCGGCGCATGGCATCGAGCCGACGTGCATCGTGGCATCCGGACTCGGCACCGCCGCAGCAGCGGCGTTCACCGGAGAGATCGCGGTCTCACAGGCACTCAGCCGCGTCGCCGAAAGCAATTGGGACAGTGAGCGGGCGGGAGCGGGCGAACCAGGGGGCGGCATCTGGGTCCCGATGACGGACGCCGGACCGGTCCGGATCGACGGCCACGAGGTCTCGCACCGCGGTGACGCGACCGGCACCGTGGTGGCCGCGCTCGCCGCGATCTGGCAAGCGGGTGTGGACGTGCGGTTCGGCCCCTTGTTCAGCGGCGGCGGATTCAGACGAGTGCCGTTGCCGGGTTATCGGTTCAAGACGCGGCGTTACTGGGACCCCCACTACGAGCAGCCGACAGCACGTGCGTCCCTCACTGATCCGGGCGTGACCGACGCGCGGGCCGGGAGCGGAGCGAAGGCCTCCGACGACATGATCGCGGGGCAGGTCATGGCCGCCTGGGAGACGGCTCTCGGTGAGCCGCCGGACTCGACCGACACCGACTTCTACGATGCCGGCGGCGACTCGCTCTCCGCGCTGGTCGTCGTCTCACAGATCGAGGAACGCCTTGGCGTCCGGCTGGAACTCGATACCGTGTTCTCCGAACCGACCCCTGGAGAGCTTGTCGCCCGCGTAAGGGACTTGCTGCCTCGCGACGCGTCGGAAGACCCGCCCGGCCCTGGGGGACAGCGGTGAATCTCCGGGATGTCGAATATCATCCATTGTCGTTTCAGCAAGAGGTGGAGTTGGAGCGGTACCGGCGCATTCCGTACTGTGCGGCCTGCTGCAACGAGGTGCGGCTCTACCGGCTAGAGGGAGAAATCGACACGGCGTGTCTTTCCCTTGCGGTCGATGATCTCGTCAGGCGCCATGCGGCTCTCCGAACGACCATAGGCAGCCGTGGACCAGGCCATGTACAGCAGGTCCACGCGGAACCACAGGACCCTTTCCGTGAGAGTGTCTCTCAAGCCGACGACATCGATTCGCTGGCGCACGTACTCCTGCAGCAACGTCACACCATGGATGACATCGTGGGCGGTAGGCCGCTCTTTCGGGCCGAGTTGCACGGCGTCGCCGGGTGCGTGTTTCTTTCGATCACCATCAGCCACCTGGTCTATGACGGTCTGTCGTACGTGATAATCGTTCGGGATCTCGCAGAACTGTATGCCGCACGGCTGGCCGGTCGGCCGGCCGTGCTTCCACCGCTCGGGATGAGCTATGGAGAGTTCGCCGAGTTGCAGAGGAATTCCTGGCGTGAGGTGCGGCACTTTGCCGTGCCTTTCTGGGCCTCGATCGTCTCCGGGTACACCGGCACCGTCCACTGGCCCGCCCCGTCACCTGCCCAGGCGACGTCCCCGCAGTCGGCCAGAAGAAATCACGAGATGGCCCTGCCCGCGGACTGCTTGGCCCAGACCCTGGAACTCGCCCGTGCTCTGAGGGTGTCGCCGTTCACCGTGCTCCTCTGCGCGACCGGCGTCGCGGTCTCCCGCGTCACGCGGCAGCGTGATGTGCTGCTTGGGACACAGATCGCCAACAGGAACACCCCGGCCGTCCAGCAGGCGGTCGGCTTCTTCTCGGACATCCGGATCACCCGGCTCAATGCACTCGGTGTCCGGTCCTTGGATGACCTCGTCGTCGCCGTCCGCGATGACTGGCGCGCCGCGGACCGCCATCGGGACGCAAGCATCGACCCAGTACTCGAGGCGCTCGGAGGGCCGGAGTTCGTCAAGGTTGACATGGGCGTCGACAGTAACGGGAACGAGGATCTGACACTTCCGGGAGTGCGGGTGGAGGAAATACCGGTAGCCGCCTCCGATCCTTATTACCGCAAGTTGAAAGTTATGTGGGTGAACCAGAAGCCCGGCTATGTCGTGAACGTCATATACCAGCCTTCGGTCGTCGACCAACGGGCACCTGTCGAGATCACTGAACAGATCGCCGGCATCTTGCGGATTCCCGGCGCGTGCTTTTGACATGGGAAATATTCGATGAAGATCAACCGGAGGTGTCCCCTATGCCTGACCGCAAAGTGATCGTCATCGGTGTGGATGGTGTGCGCTATGACACACTGCAGGAGGTCAGGACCCCCCACCTCGACACCGTCGTGAGAGCCGGGTTCCTGAGTGAATTCAGCGTGAGTGATCAGGCGCCGGTGAATTCCGGGCCACTCTGGGCGACCGTCGCGACGGGCGTTTGGCCGGCCTTCCACGGAGTGTACGACAACAGTCTTGCTGGTAATCGGCTGGCCTCTTTCCCCGACTTTCTGTACGCACTCACCTGGATGGACAAAAGCGTGCGTACGTATGTGGCCGCCGCCTGGCAGCCGCTGGCCACGCGAATATTCCGGCCGGCCTCCCGGCTCATGATGATGAACGGCGACACGCTCGGATACCAAGAAGCCGACGAATCCGTCGCGCGCGACGCCGTCGGCGTGCTGCGTAACGACAAGGTCGATGCCGCTTTCGTCTGCTTCGGCGAGCCCGACTCGGTGGCCCATCGCCATGGCATCGGACCTGAATACCGTGAGGCCATCGAGAGAGCGGACGCCCGGATCGGTGATATCACCGCGGCGATAGGCGAACGCAGCGGCGAGGAGTGGACGGTCATCGTCGTCACCGACCATGGCCATCGGGACGAGGGCGGGCACGGTGGCCGCTCGAAGGCGGAGAGCACCGCCTGGCTGGCCGCGGCGGGACCCGGCATCACGCGGGGACCGGCCAGCCACGCCGACGTCTTTCCGACGGTGTTCGGGGCTCTCGGCCGGACTCCTCACAGGGGCTTCGGCCTGGCCGGGACCGCGCTGCAACATACGGGAGGCGGCGGCGAATGACCTCCGGCCCGCGCTTGGTCCGAATCATGCGGGTTCGGAGGCGAAGGTCCGGCCGAGGGCCGCGACGGTGAGGTCCGGGTCGTCCGACACCTCGGCGAGGGTGTGCGTCCACTGCCGCAGCGCCCGTGTGGCCTCGTCGGAGGTGAAGCAGTCCGCAGCGTAGTCGACGTGGCAGGTGTAGCCGCCCGCTTCTGCCACGACGTCGACGAACCAGTCGAACTTCACCCCCGCCGGCACGACATGGACGCGCTCGCACGCGAGGCCGGGAAGCGTCAGCGGTGTCGGCTCCTCGACCACCATCACCACCCTGATGAGTCCCTCACCGGGCAACATCCCCGGTGTGCGCGGCAGATGCCTCGCGACGTAGGCCCACGGAACGTCGCGGTGGCGCAGCGCGGAGATCACGTCTCGTTTCACGGAGCCGCACAGCTCGCTGAACGTCGATTCGGGCAGCGCGCGCAGCCGCAGCGGCATGGTGTCGGTGAAGCAGCCGAACACCCGGTCGAGGCCGGCCGGACCCCGCTGTGACACCGGGTGGCCCATGACAATGTCCTCGACTCCCGCCGAGGCGGCCAGCGTCATGCCGAGCGAGGTGAGCATGATGACGGTGGGCGTCGTTCGCATCGCCCGGGCGCGTTTCTGGACGCGGCGGGCGACATCGACGTCCACCACTTCGGTGACCCGGCCGCACCGATTGTCGCGCCGGGACCGGAGCGCTCGCCCGGCCGGCGGTAACGCGGGCAGGGGTTCGGCGCCGTCGAGGTAACGGGTCCAGTACGCCAAAGACGACTCGGGTATCCCGCGGGCCAGTTGATCCGCCGCGTACCGGCCGACCGTGATCCCGGGGGCGGGCGGTTCGACGGCCTGTCCGCCGACGGCCGCCGTGTACAGTGCCTGGATCTCCGCGGACAGCAGGTCGAACGAGTGATCGTCGACGACGATGTGGTGGCAATGCACGAGAAGAACGTGATCGTCGTGCGCCAGCTTCAGCAAGACCACCCGGAGGGTGGTCTCCCGGATGTCGATCGGCCGCTGCGCCGCCCTTCGAAGCGCGTCGTCGGAATCCTCGCCCTGCGCGTCCACCCGCTCCACGACGAGGTCGGCATCGTGCCGCACGCGCTGGACAAGGCGGTTGTCCTCCAGGACGAACTGCGACCGCAGTGCGGGATGGCGGTCCCTGATCCGCTTCAGCGCCCGGATCAGCGCATCGGCGTCCAGGTTGCCTCTGAGCCGTTGCGCCCAGCTTTCGACGTAGGGGGGCGTCCCGACGGCGAACTGCTCCGAGAGCCAGAGCGCCTCTTGCACGAACGACAGAGGATGGCCGTCTCGGCAACGGTCACGGCTCACGGCGCTGCCTCCCCGCCTGGCGCCGACAGGAAGCTGACGAATTCTGACAGGACATCGAACTCGAACAGCCATTCAGGCTGAGCCTGCCGGCCGGTCTCCCGCTCGATCCTCGTGCAGATCCGGATGGCCTGGAGGGACGTGCCACCGAAGTCGTAGAAGCTGTCGGACCGGCCCATCCGGTCGATGCCGAGGACCTCGGCCTGAATGCGTGCCACCGTGCTTTCGAGCGGCCCCTGCGGCGGCTCGAACTCGGCGCCCACGTGGTCTTCGCGGCTCTCGGTCAACGCGACGATTCCTCCCTCTCATCCAAGTCTTCTCAAGGGTCATCTCGGGGGGTGTGCTGCGGGCCGGCTTGGCCGATGACGCGGCCGATGCGCCTGATGCCTTCCTTCAGTACGTCCTCGTCCACGGAGAGCGTGATACGGAAGCACTGGGCGCCGTGCTCGGCGGGACGCGGGCTGTCGGTGAAGAAGCTCCGGCCCGGAGCGATGAAGACGCGCTGCTCCTTGAGCCTGTGGTAAAGCGCGAGATCATCGAACCAGTCTTCGTCGACCCATACCCAGGCGAACATGCCGCCCTCGCTCGCGTGCAGCCGCCAGTCGACGCCCGGCGGCATGGCGCTGTTCAGGAGCTTCTCCACGAGCAGTCGGCGTTCGAGGTAGAACGGCCTGACCGCCGTCGAGACCGCGTCGTCGATCGCGCCCGAACGCAGGCCGGCCGCGACCGCGGCCTGGGCCAGCCTGGGTGCGTGCAGGACTGAGTTGGACAGGCAGCAGACGATCGGGGTGATGAAACGCTCGGGGCCGATGGCAAAACCGATGCGCTCGCCCGGTAGGCCCAGTTTGGACATGCTGAAGCAGTTGACGACGTTCGGATGGAGCACAGGAGGGGCCTGAGTCGAACCGATCTGCGGGAACGGGTGGCCGTATGCGTGGTCGACGAACAGGGGCACGTCGAGCCGTTCGGCGATGTTGATCAGGCCGTCCTGCTCCGCCGGGCTCAGGGCGCGGCCTGTCGGGTTGCCCGGGCTGGACAGCAGCAGCATGCCGGGGTCCGGATAACGGGCGACCGCGTCCAGGTCGAGGACGTACCTGAAGAGCCGGCCTTCTTCCGGCATGGGGAGGGACCGTGTTCCGACGACTCCGCCGGGCACCATGCACAGTCCCTGGTAACCGGTGTAATCCGGTGTCATCGGCAGGAGAACCCTGCGCGTTCCCGTGCTGCCGGGTCCTGCATACACCGCGGCCGCGACGAAGCAGAGCATCTGGCTGCCGGGGCCGATGACGATGTTCTCGCTTCCTATTCTCCACCCGAGGCGACTGCGGAAGTAGTCGGCGACGGCACGGACCAGGGCCGGAGCTCCCCGGGAGGGGCCGTACTGGCCCGCGTCGGCGAAGCTCTCCTCGTGTGCGTGCCGGGTGAGTCGGCGCCACATTCCGGCCACGGCAGGAAGGGTCGCCGGATTGCCGATACCGAGGTTGAGCCACTCGCCGGCCCGGTCGCCCTCGATGGAGGTTGCGATGTCATTCATCAGCGCGCGGAGCCCGGACATGCGCGACATCTGGTGGCCGACATGGGACAGCTGCGGTGAGGTTCCGTCCGTCGCCCGCGTCATGACGGAGTCCGCAGGGACGTGGCGACGTGTCCGTGGACCTCGGGGGCCTTGTCGAACACCGCGCAGTTGCCGCCGTCCAACGTGAGCATCCGGAACTCGCCGTCCGTCTGGGCCTCCCACGCCTCTGCCTCGTCGAGGCTCGTCCCGGCGTTCCGGGTGGCCGCGAAGACGGTGAGGGGAATGCCGAAAGGGGCCTCCGGCCGGTAGGCGTACTCCTCGTTGGCCTTGAAATCGACCACGAGAAGGGGATGGATCGAGGCCAGGAGGGCTCGGTTCTCCAGGATTTCCCGCGGAGTGCCCCCGAGTCGGCGCAGGACCTCGGCCAGTTCGGTGACCGAAAGACCGCTCAGCCGGGTGCGGCGCATCGAGAGCTGAGGTGCGGGGCGGCCAGAGACGAAGAGGTGAACCGGCGCGGTGCCGCCGAGTCGGCGGATCTGCCGGCACAGTTCGAATGCGACCAGGGCGCCCGTACTGTGACCGAGGAACGCGTACGGCGGCCGCACATCCGCGATGATCTCGGGGGCGAGCAGGCGCGCCGGTTCGGTCGCGGAGGCCGGGGCGGGTTCGCGGCGCTGCTTCTCCCGGCCCGGGGGCTGCACCGGGCACACCGCTACTCCGCCGAGAGCCCCGGCGCCCCAAGAACGGTAGACAGCGGCACCCGCCCCCGCGTGCGGCAGGCAGAGCAGGCGGACCGCGGCGTCCGGCGCGGTGCCGAAGGGCAGCCGGCAACCGCTGACAGGTCGGCTGGTCATGGACGACCGCCTTCCGACATGAGCCGGGGGCGCCCGCCGGACCGGCCTCGTGAGCCGGAGCAGTGCGGCGGAGTCGATCTTGCCGTTCGCGGTGACGGGGAACCGGTCGACGCGCTGCACGGTCCCCGGCACCATGTAGCCAGGCAGCTGGCGCAGCAGTCGCGCACGGACGGCTAGGGGGTCGTCGGTGTCGGGCGGCACGGCCGAGTCAGCCATGTAGAACAGCGAGATCCGTCCCACCTCGCCGTGCGCGCCGGCCACGGGAACCGCGACGCAGGCGCGGACACCGGGCACGCGGCGTACCGCGACCTCGATCTCCTCCAGTTCCACCCGGTGCCCGCTGATCTTCACCTGCCGGTCCGCTCGTCCGAGGAAATGCAGCACCCCCGATGCGTCGGTGATACCGAGGTCACCGGTCCGGTAGAGGCGAACGGGCTCGCCGTCCACTTCGATGGTCGGGAACTTGGCGGCGGTGAGCTCCGGGTCGCCGGCGTAACCGGCCGCGAGGCCCTCGCCCGCGACGCATATCTCACCCGACTCGCCTTGCGGGCACGGCCGGTCGTCCGGGGCGAGGATCAGCACCCTGGTACCCGGTACCGGGGTGCCCACCGGTACGCCCCCGGGCAGGTCACAATCCTCGGGACGCAACCGGTGAGTTGTGGTCAGCATGCAATTCTCCGCTGGTCCATAGCCGTTGTGCAACGGAATGCCCGGATGCCGCCCGAGGAACGCGCGGACATGTGCGGGGGAGAGCTTTTCCCCGCCGGTCAGCACCTGGCGCAGACCGCTGAAACAGTCGATGTCCTCATCGACGAAGAGATTGAACAGCGATGTGGTGAGCCACAGAGTGTCCACCCCGGCGGCCGGGACGAGTTCGCGTAGCGTCCGCGGCATGAGGTGGTCCTCCGCCACCGGCACCGTCGTGCCGCCGCTGACGAGTTGGCCCCACGCTTCGAACGCGTACATGTCCCAGGGCAGCGGTGCGGCCTGTGGCGTTGCGTGACCGGGACCGAATCCGGCGAGTCCGCCGGGCCGGAACATCCGGGTGATCGCTTGGTGCGGGGTGACCACGATCTTGGGTCGACCTGTCGTCCCGGACGTGAAGAAGAGAGTCGCCGGGGACGCCCCGTCGAGCGTGCGGGCCCGGAAGCCGCAGGACCTCGCGGCCACGTCGGCGACGTCTTCGGCGGGCACCGGAAGGATGGGCTGTGGCCCCAGATCATGCGTGGACCCGTCGGCGGTGATGATCAGCGGCGCGGAGAGCAAGTCGATGAGGTTTTCTCAACGAGAATGATCTT
>NZ_JAVSCF010000191.1:0-12636 GCF_031932565.1 Streptomyces sp. B1866 | reverse complement strand
GCCCACCCGGCAGGCCGCGGGCGGGCCGGCGGAGGCGACCTGCCCGGCCGCGGCGCGGGCCGCGCGCACCGCCCCCGCCAGGGCCTCGCCCAGCGGATCGGCGAGCCGCACCGCGCCGCGCTCCTTGTGCGCGAGCAGCACGGCCCGCACCTCGTCGGCGTACGCCACCGCCGCGTGGACCGGCGGGAGATCCCGCGGCGGCGGGCTGGGCCGCGCCGCGCGGGCCCCGGCCCCGCACAGCGCCGCACGGCAGCGGTCGCACAGGGGACCGCGCGGACGCCCGCACCCCGCGCAGTCGGCCGGCAGGACCAGGTCGGCGAGCTCCTGCCACCAGCTGCGCATGCTCCTACTGTCCCGTGCCGGGAGGCTGCCCGCCAGCCCTGTGGAAAACCCGGCTGCGGCCCCTGTGGAAAACGCGCTGAGCTGGGGATTCAGCGTCAGAGATTCGCTGAGCCGCCGGTTCAGCCGGGGTAGCTGAGCCGCCGGTTCAGCCGGGGTAGACGGGCGCTGCGCCGTCCCTGGCCACGGTCTGCCAGTCGCCGTTGGGACGCATGCGCACGATGCCGTCCAGCGTGGCGGCCAGCAGGGGCCTGGGCCGGCCGGCGTTGTCCGGCGCCGCTACCGCCTCGACCCGGTTGGGGCCGGGCACGGCCGGGACGTTGGCCGGGGAGCCGTCGGTCTCCACGTACTGCAGCTGCTGCACCCCGCCCGGCTCACGGCCCGCCACGACCAGGCGGCTGCTGCCCGCCCAGGCCATGGCGTCCACCTCCTCCAGCCTCGGGGCGATCCGGCGCAACCCGGCCACGGACAGCTCCGGCCCGCCACGGCCGCCGCGCCGCTCGACGCGTCCCAGCCACAGCGTCGTGTGCGCCCCACGCTGGACCTGCAGCGCGATTCGCGTGCCGTCGGCGGACACCCGCAGCGCCGCGATCCGCCCGCCGCCGAGGTCGGGCATCCTGACGTGCTTGGGCGCACCGGTCCCCTGGTGCAGCCGCACGAGCCGCGGCCCGTCCGGGTCGCGGTCGGCCACCCACAGGTCCCCGAGGCCGTCCCAGCTCGGCGCCGCGAAGCCGTACGCCGAGCCGGCGGACGCGCTGTGCAGCCGCGCCGCGCCGCGCCGCACCTCCGGGGTCATGCCGGTCACGTACAGCGAGCGGCCGTCGCGGGAGACCCCGGCGGCCTGCTGCTCGTCCCGGGAGACCGCCACCGACCGCAGCCCGGCGCCCCGCTCGCCGAACGGTCCCGGGACCGGGTGGGCGCCGTCCTCCACGTCGGACAGCCGCACCATCCGGTGGTCGGCGTCGACGAAGTACTGGTACTGCGGGTCGCCCTCGATCTGGTCCGGCGCGTACGCCTGCGCGCCGTCGCTGGACAGGGAGCACAGCTCCGCGCCGTCCGAGTGCTCCAGCCGCACACCGCCGATCTTGGCGGAGCCCTCGTCCCGCACGGTGAACAGCACCTGCGCCGCCATCTGCCGGCACTCGTCCTGCCCGGCGTCGACCGCCCGTCCGGTCAGCTGGATCTTGAGCGTGTCGGAGTCGTCCGGAGCGAGCTTCCCGCTCTGGTGGACCAGCGCGGTGCCGCGCGGGAAGGCCGTGCGGACGACCGGGTTGAGCCAGGTCGTCGGGCCGTCCAGCAGCGCCTTGACGGTGGCGGTGACGGGATCTATGCGGCGCCGCAGATAGACGGGGTCGGCCACCAGCACGTCCCCGCCCATGCTGGACGTGGCCACGTCCGGGCCCAGCTCGGCGAAGTAGTACCGGTTGACCGAGTGGTAGATCCGCTGGAAGTCGGACTCGCCCAGCACCAGGCCGTTCGGCAGGCTGTCGATCCGCCACTCGGAGTCGTCCTTGGTCAGGTGGACGCGCGCCTCGAAGTGCTGCTTCCGCGGCACGTAGACATGCCGGGAGGTCACCCTGGCGACCTGGGTCCCGGACAGCACGACTGTCACCCCGTCGCCGTCCCGCCCGGCGTCGGGCTCGACCTTCGGGACGGGGGCGTCCTCCAGCACGGTGACACCGGTGAACGGCCTCCAGGTCTGCGCCTCCTTCGCGGTCAGGTACTCCTTGGCCGTGCCGAAGTTCTCCTCGTCGCTCGTCGTCGCCTCAAGGAAGCCGGAGACGAGTTCCATGGGCTGCTCGCCGTGGCCCGGCCGCACCCCGTACACCCGCACCTGGGAGTCGACGTCGTCCGGCGGGGAGGAGTCGACCCGGTGCACGTCTCCGCTGTCGGGCATGGACGCGCAAGCCGCGAGCAGCAGGGCTCCGCAGGCCAGCAGAACGGTCGTGGCCGGCCGGCGGCCGCGCGAACGCGGCCGGCGCGGGCGGCGGGCGGGGTGGTCAGCGCCCACGGGGGCGGTCCTTCCGTTCGGGATGCTGCTCGGGCTGCCGCGCCGGGGGTGCCGTGGCCCGCGCGGGCCCGGTGAGCGCCGTGCGCTCCGAGTCGGGCTCGTCCGGCTTCCGTTCCCCGTCCCGCGCGGACCGGGCGGGAGACGCGGACCCGTCGGAGCCCGCCGGCAGCAGGGCGGCGCGCGGCTGGGCCGGTACGAGTGCGGGCCGGGCGGCGGCCCCGGCAGGCTCTCGCGGCGCGTCGTCGGCTGCCCGCGGCGCCTCGCCGGTCTCCGGCGGCGTCGCGGAGGACTCCTGGGAACGCCTGCGCTCGGAGTCCTCGGGCTCCAGCGGGATGGGCGAGCCGCGCAGCGGTTCGCCCGCGGTGGCCGGCAGCGTCAGCCGGAACTGCGAGCCGCCGCCCGGCTCGCCCCATGCCTGCAGCCAGCCGCCGTGCAGCCGGGCGTCTTCCAGGGCGATCGACAGGCCGAGCCCCGTGCCCCCGGTGGTGCGGGCGCGCGCCGGGTCGGCCCGCCAGAACCGGTTGAACACGCGCGCGGCGTCGCCGGGCTTCAGGCCCACGCCGTAGTCGCGTACGGCGACGGCGACCGCGCCGTCCGCCGCGGCGAGACGCACGACCACGTCCCGGCCCTCGCCGTGCTCCACCGCGTTGACGACCAGGTTGCGCAGCACCCGCTCCACGCGGCGTCCGTCCGCCTCGGCGACCACGGGCTGCTCGGCGCCCTGTACGACCAGACGGGTGCCCTTGGCGTCGGCCAGCGGCTCCGCCCCGTAGACCACCCGGTTCACCACCTCGCGCAGGTCCACCGGCTCGGCCTCCAGGGCGGCGGCGCCCGCGTCGAACCGGCTGATCTCCAGCAGGTCGGCCAGCAGCGACTCGAAGCGGTCGAGCTGGCCGCGCAGCAGCTCGGCCGACCGCGCCGTGGCCGGGTCGAAGTCGCCCCGCGCCTCGTGGATGACGTCCGCCGCCATCCTTACGGTCGTCAGCGGGGTGCGCAGCTCGTGGGAGACGTCCGAGACGAACCGGCGCTGCATCCGGGACAGGTCCTCCATCTGCTGGATCTTGAGCTGGAGGCTGCGCGCCATCTTGTTGAACGCCTCGCCCAGGCGGGCGATGTCGTCCTCGCCGCTGACCTTCATCCGCTCCCGCAGCAGCCCGGCCGCCAGCCGCTCGGAGATGCCGGCGGCCATCCGCACGGGCGTGACCACCTGCCGCACCACGAGCCAGGCGATGGCGCCGAGCAGCACCACCACGAACACCCCGGCCGTGGCCAGGGTGCCGGTCACCAGGCTCAGCGACTTCTCCTCCTGGGTGAAGGGGAAGAGGTAGTAGAGCTGGTACGGCTCGCCGTTGTTGTCGTTGAGCTGCTTGCCGATGACCAGCCCGGCCTGGGAGGGGCGGGAGCTGTCGTGCGCTATGCGCGCGTACCGCTCGTAGGTGGCCGTGTTCTCGCTGACCGCCTGCCGCAGCTTCGCGGGCACGCTGTCCGGCTCGATGTCGCCTGAAGCGCGCGGCCCGCGGCTGGCGGCGTAGGGCGCGTCGGACGCGGAACTGAGCGCCAGCACGGAGTAAGCGCCCTTGCCGCCGCTGGCCAGCTGCTCGACCAGGTCGGTCAGCCAGGCGCCGGAGTCCTGCTCACCCCTGCCGCCCGTGGTGACGCCGTCCTGGTCACGGCTGTCGCCCTTGCGGTCGGCCATCTGCTGGGCCACGTCGAAGCCGCCCGCCGCCTGGCCCTCCGCCGCGTGGCGCTTGGCGTCCAGCAGGCCGTTGCGCACCTGACCGATGACGACGAAGCCGAGCAGGATGACCACGCCCAGCGACATCAGCAGGGTGGTGGCCACCACCCGCAACTGGATGTTCCGCCGCCACAGCCGGGCAGCGTGCAGCAGCGGACGGCGCACCCAGCGGCCGAACAGCCGGATCAGCGGGTGCACCGGCCCCCCGGACGCCCCGTCGGGCAGCAGGCCGCCGCTCCACAGCCGCTGGCGTGGCGGCCTTCCGCCCGCAGAGCTCACGGGCCGCCCCACGCGGGTGCTCTCCGGGGCGCCGCCTCCTCGCCCGCCGGGCAGCGGAGCCGCGCCGTGCCCGGACATGTCAGCTCGGCCCCGCCTTGTACCCCACGCCGCGGACGGTCACCACGATCTCCGGCCGCTCCGGGTCCTTCTCGA
The DNA here is from genome assembly GCF_031932565.1 of Streptomyces sp. B1866. NCBI lineage: Bacteria > Bacillati > Actinomycetota > Actinomycetes > Kitasatosporales > Streptomycetaceae > Streptomyces > Streptomyces sp. B1866. The sequence continues at coordinate 8,119 of NZ_JAVSCF010000191.1, read as the reverse complement.
CCTTCGAGCGCAGCCGCTGCACGTGCACGTTCACCAGCCGCGTGTCGGCGGCGTGCCGGTAGCCCCAGACCTGCTCCAGCAGCACCTCGCGGGTGAACACCTGCCACGGCTTGCGGGCCAGCGCCACCAGCAGGTCGAACTCCAGCGGCGTCAGCGCTATCGACTGCCCGTCCCGCTTCACCGCGTGCCCGGCGACGTCGATCACCAGGTCGCCGATGGTCAGCTGCTCGGGCGCCGGCTCCTCCGACCGCCGCAGCCGCGCCCGGATCCGGGCCACCAGCTCCTTGGGTTTGAACGGCTTGATGATGTAGTCGTCCGCGCCGGACTCCAGCCCGACCACCACATCGACCGTGTCGCTCTTGGCGGTCAGCATGACGATCGGCACTCCCGACTCGGCACGGATCTGCCGGCAGACCTCGATGCCGTCCCGTCCGGGCAGCATCAGGTCCAACAGCAGCAGATCGGGTTTGATCTCGCGGAAGGCGGCGAGAGCCTTGTCGCCATCCGACACAAACGACGGTTCGAAGCCTTCTCCGCGGAGGACGATGCCGAGCATTTCCGCCAGCGCGGTGTCGTCGTCGACGACAAGGACGCGTCCTTTCATATCAGCATCATCTCATTTCCGCATCCAGTCGATGGACGAGCGGCGACCAGGCTACCGGCGTGGCGCGATGCGTGCGGCAGACCTCGGCGACGACGGGTGTTTGCCGCTGTCGGCGGCAGGCGTGGATGTCAGGGGGGATGTCAGGGCGTGCAGGGTGGGCACACGGGGGCCGTCCGCGGTCGTGGGTGACGGCTTTGAGCGCTTCCGCCCGCAGTGCCTGAGTGCCATCATGCAAGGAGGGGGAGGCGGTTATGAACTGCACGAATTGTGGCGCAACAGTCATACAGGGCCCTGACGGGCGCTGGTCCTGCAACAACTGTGGAGTCTCCGGCGGATGAGTGAATCTCCTTCCAGCGACGCGGCCGCGGTGCGCTGCGAGATGTGCAAGAACCCCGTACTCGAAGGCCCCGAAGGCGGGTACGTGTGCGGGTTGTGCTTTCACGTGGTCGAGCCTCCCGGATACGCCCAGCGTCGCGCCGAAGGAGTACGAAAGGCGGCCGAGGCCCGCAAGGCCCGCACCCTCGCGCGGCGGCGGCAGGGCTCGTAGGCCGGTGGACCGGGTCACCCCGGCCCACCGGCGGGTGCTGTCGGCCCCGCACGAGGCGGCGGCCGTGCCGGGTGTCGGCCGTCACCCGGTCGAGGACCGGGTGCACAGCTCGGCGATGCCGTCCGCGGTGACCGGGGAGACCACTCCTTTCTCCGTGACGATCGCCGTCACCAGCTCCGGCGGGGTCACGTCGAAGGCCGGGTTGTAGGCCTGCGTGCCCAGCGGGGCGACCGGTACCCCCGCGCCCGGCTCCATCCCTGACCCCGGAACGTAGGGGACCGTGACGTCCGTCACCTCGTGTCCCGAGCGCTGCTCGACCTCGATGGCCGCGCCGTCCGGCGTGGCCAGGTCCACCGTGCTGGTCGGGGCCACCACGACGAACGGCACGTGGTGGTAGCGGGCCAGCACCGCGAGCGGGTAGCTGCCCACCTTGTTGGCCACCGACCCGTCCCCGGCGATGCGGTCTGCGCCGATCAGGACCGCGTCCACCTGGCCGGCCGCGAAAAGCGATCCGGCCGCGTTGTCCGTGAGCAGGGTGTATGCCATGCCCGCGCGCGCCGCCTCGTACGCGGTCAGCCGCGCTCCCTGGAGCAGCGGCCGGGTTTCGTCCACCCACAGGCGCCGTAGCTGTCCGGCCCGGTGCGCCGCGCCGGCCACGGCGAAGGCGGTGCCCTCGCCACCGGAGACGAGCGCACCGGTGTTGCAGTGGGTGAGGATGCGGTAGCGGCCGCCCGGCAGCAGCTCGTCGAGGAAGGCCAGGCCGTGCTCGGCCATGCGCCGACTGGCCTCCGCGTCCTCCGCGTGCAGGGCGCGGGCCTCGGCCAGGGCAGCGGCGGCGGCCCGCTTGTCGTCCCCGCCGGCCCGGAGTGCGTCGTGGTACGCCGTGGCGGCACGCCGCACCCCGTAGGCGAGGTTGACGGCCGTAGGACGAGCGTGCGACAGGAGCTCGACGGCTTCGTCCACGTCGAAGCCCCGCGCCGCGGCGAGCGCCACACCGTACGCGCCGGCGATGCCCAGCATGGGGGCGCCCCGCACGGCCAGCGAACGGATGGCCTCCACCAGTACCTGCACGTCGGTGCACACCAGCTCGACCTCCTCCGCTGGAAGCCGCGTCTGGTCGAGGAGCACCAGCACCGGCCCCTCGGGGGGTTCCTCCCAGCGCAGTGCGACGGCGATCGGCGGCGTGGTGCCGTCCGCGAATACCGAGTGCTGATCAGCCATCCGCCCAGTCTGCCTCTTCGGGCACCGACTATTGAAGTAGCGGCCCGCCCACGGCACCCGGCACGCGGCCCGGCGCACCGTGGCACGATGGCTGGCACACGTCCGCCGCAACCGCGAACGGCCGCTGGGAAGGCCCTTGAGAAGGAGTGACGATGAACGACTCTCCGGGCTGGGCACCGCCCGGATCCTCCCCTTCCGAGGAGCCCGAGCGCGCCGGCACCCAGGAACCGGCCCGCCCCGCCGATCAGGCGCCGCCCGCCTCGGGATGGTCCAGCCAAGCGCCCCCCGCAGGTCACTGGTCGATTCCCCCGGGCGGCCCCACGCCGCCGCCCGCCTGGTCCGGGCCGCCACGGCAAGGAGGCTGGGGAGCGGGCTGGACACCGCCGCCGCCCGCGGCGCGCCCCGGGGTCATCCCGCTGCGCCCGCTGAGCGTCGGGGAGATCCTCGACGGGGCGGTGTCCACCATGCGTGCGCACTGGCGAACCGTGCTGGGCATCTCGCTGGCCGTGGCCGTGGTCACGCAGACCCTGGTCACGATCGCCACCGGCCTCTGGTTCCGGGACGCCTCCGGCCTGGACGCCCTCGACGACAACCCCGACCCCACGCCCCGGGAGACCCTGGACGCCGTGGGCGGCGCCCTGGGCAGCAGCGCGGTCACCCTGCTGGTCGGCGTTCTCGGCACCATCGTCACCACCGCCCTGCTCACCGTGGTGATCGGCCGGGCCGTCCTGGGCCGGGCCGTCTCCGTCAAGGAGGCGTGGCACAGCGCCCGCCCGCGGCTGGGCCGGCTGTGCGCACTGCTCTTCCTGCTGCCGCTGATCGCCGCCGGCGTCGCGGTCGCGGGCGTGGTGCCGGGCCTGCTGCTCGCCCTGGCGGGCGCGGGCAGCGGGGGCGCCGCACTGTCCGTTCTCGGCGGGCTCGCCGGCACGGTCGCCGCCATCTGGCTGTGGGTGCGCTACAGCCTCGCACCGCCCGCCCTGATGCTGGAGAAGCAGGGAGTGGCAGCGGCCCTGCGCCGGTCCGCCAGGCTGGTACGGGGCGCCTGGTGGCGCGTGTTCGGCATCCAGCTCCTCGCCATCGTCATGGTCTTCGTCATCGGCGCCATTGTGGAGATCCCGGCCAGCATCGTCGCCATGGCCGTCGGCGGCGACAGTGCCTCGGACTGGCTGTCCGGCGAGGACGCCACGGTCGGCTGGCCCTTCCTGGTCGTCATCGGGATCGGCGGCGTGATCAGCTCCGCCGTCACCTTCCCGATCACTTCGGGGGTGACCGCTCTGCTCTACCTGGACCAGCGGATCCGCCGTGAGGCCCTCGACATCGAACTGGCCCGGGCCGCCGGCCTCCCCGGCTACGGCGCCTCTGGAGCCGGGTCGGGCCACACCGTCGGCACGACTCCCGGGAACTGACCCGGTGGCCATCCCGCACGGCGCGCTGACGGCGCTGGTCACGCCGCGCTCCGACGGTCCGACACCGCTGACGGACCCGCGCGGGCCCGCCCGTGAGGCGGCGCGGCGGGAGCTGGCCAAGCACATGTACCGGGAGCGGCGGCAAAACCCCGTCCAGCGGGCTTTGAGCTGGGCCTGGCGGCAGGTCGACGGCCTCTTCGGCGCCGCGTCCAGCGCCACCCCCGGAGGCGGCGTGGGCCTGGCCGCCATTCTCGTGGTGGTAATCCTGCTCGTCGTCGCCCTGCGGCTGCGCCTCGGTACCCCACAGCTCGCCCGCCCGGCACCGGGCACGGTCTTCCACCATCGCCCACTCAGCGCGGCCGAGCACCGCTCCACGGCCGAACGGCTCGCAGCGGAGAACCACTGGGACCAGGCCGTCCAGGAACGCATGCGCGCCTTGGTCCGCGGGCTGGAGGAACGGGCCCTCCTCGACCCCCGCCCCGGGCGCACCGCCGACGAGGCCGCCGACGAGGCCGCCCGCACGCTGCCCGGATTCGCCGGCCGGCTGCGAGCGGCCGCCCGCGCCTTCGACGACGTCGCATACGGCGGACGTCCGGCCACCGCCGAGGAGTACGCCCGTCTGCGCGATCTCGACCTGTCTCTGGAGCAAGCCGAGGCGCGCCTGGCCGCCGCATCCCCGGGGGCCGCCGGATGACGGCGGCCGGAACCGCCGCCACCGCGGCGTCCCCCGGCGCCCGGGACCTGTGGAACCGGGCCCGCGGCCCCTTGCTCGCCGTCGCCGTGCTGCTCGTGGCCGGCCTGCTGCTGGCCACCCTGCGCTCGGGCGACCAGCACGGCCGCCTCGACCCGCGCTCCACCGACCGCGACGGCAGCCGCGCCCTCGGCGCGCTCCTCACCGAGCGGGGCGTCACCGTGCGGGTCGTCACCAGCACCCGCGAGGCCGTCCGCGCGGCGGGCCGCGACACCACACTGCTGGTCACCGAGCCCGACCTGCTGACCGCCCGGCAACGGGCCGCCCTGCGCGACGCCACCGCCCCGGCGGGCGGCCGGACCGTCCTGCTGGCCCCCGGCCCGGCGGCCACCGCCGGACTCGCCCCGCAGGTCCGCGCCGCATCCGCCACCGACATCGCCCCCCGCCCTCCCGGCTGCGCGCTGCCCGCCGCACGGCGGGCAGGCGACGCCGAACTCGGCGGCACCCGATACCTCACCACGGCGGCGGGTGCCGACCGGTGTTACCCCGGCGACGGCCTGCCCACCCTGCTGCGCGTTCCGAACGGGGCCGGAGGCGACACCGTCCTGCTCGGGGCGGCCACCCTCCTCTACAACGGCCGCCTCGACCAACGGGGCAACGCCTCCCTTTCCCTGCAACTCCTCGGCTCCCGGCCGCATCTGGTCTGGTACCTCCCCTCCCTGGGTGACGCCGCCGCCACCGACGCGGAAGACCGCGGCTTCTTCGACCTCATCCCCGCGGGCTGGCGCTGGGGCCTGCTGCAACTCGCCGTCGCGGCGGCACTCGCCGCCCTGTGGCGGGGTCGCAGACTCGGCCCGCTCGTGGTCGAACGCCTGCCCGTCACCGTGCGCGCCTCGGAAACGACCGAGGGGCACGCCCGTCTCTACCAGCAGGTGAACGCCCGCGACCGCGCCGCCGGCACGCTGCGTGCGGCCACCCGCCGCCGCATCGCGCCGCTCGTCGGCGTGCCCGCCGCCCACGCGCACCGCCCGGAAGCGTTGGCGCCCGCCCTCCACGCCCGCCTCGCCGCCGGCGGACCCGGCGAGTCGGACGTCGCCNGCCTCGCCGCCGGCGGACCCGGCGAGTCGGACGTCGCCGCCCTGCTGTTCGGCCCTCCGCCGGCCGACGACGCCGCGCTGGTCCGGCTTGCCGACGACCTCGACGCCCTGGAACGTCACGTGCGCTCCGGCAGGCCGCCGGCCTTCCGTCCCACCGGCCTCCACTCGCCCCCGACTGACAAGGACCGCGCCCCGTGAGTGCCCCGACCTCCGACAGCGCCCGAGCCTCCCTGGAGGCCCTGCGAACCGAGATCGCCAAGGCGGTCGTCGGCCAGGACCCGGTCGTCACCGGCCTGGTCGTCGCGCTGCTGTGCCGAGGGCACGTGCTCCTCGAAGGCGTGCCCGGCGTAGCCAAAACGCTCATCGTGCGCGCTCTCGCCGCGTCTTGCGACCTCGACACCAAGCGGGTCCAGTTCACCCCCGACCTGATGCCGAGCGACGTCACGGGCTCCCTCGTCTATGACGCCCGCACCGCCGAGTTCACCTTCCAGCCGGGCCCGGTATTCACGAACCTGCTCCTTGCCGACGAGATCAACCGCACCCCTCCGAAGACACAGGCATCCCTGCTGGAAGCCATGGAGGAAGGACAGGTCTCGGTCGACGGCACCCCCCGACCTCTGCCCACGCCCTTCCTGGTCGCCGCGACACAGAATCCGGTCGAATACGAAGGCACCTATCCGCTGCCCGAGGCCCAGCTCGACCGTTTCCTGTTGAAGCTGACGGTTCCCCTGCCGTCCCGCGGGGACGAGATCGACGTCCTCACCCGCCACGCCGAAGGCTTCGACCCCCGAGACCTCGACGCGGCCGGTGTCCGGCCCGTCGCCTCACCCGCCGACCTGGAAGCGGCCCGGGACGCGGTCGTCAAGACCACCGTGTCACCGGAGATCGCCGGCTACATCGTCGATATCTGCCGTGCCACTCGTGAGTCCCCCTCCGTCTCGCTCGGCGCCTCCCCCCGAGGTGCCACTGCCCTGCTGTCCACCTCTCGCGCTTGGGCGTGGCTGACCGGCCGGGACTACGTGACTCCGGACGACGTCAAAGCCCTCGCGCTGCCCACCCTCCGGCACCGCCTCCAACTGCGTCCGGAGGCGGAGATGGAAGGGATCACCGCCGACTCCGTGGTCAACGCGGTCCTTTCCCACGTCCCCGTACCCCGCTGAGGCGGCTTCCCGTGGCCATCACCGGACGCACCGCGCTCATCGCCGCCGTCGGCGCTCTCGCCGTCGGCCTGCTCTTCCCCCACTGGACCGGCTTCCTGGCGGTCAACCTCCCCCTTCTGCTAGCCATTCTGTGCGACGTGACTCTGGCCGCGCCAGTGCGAAAGCTCCTTTTCACCCGTTCCGGTGACACAACTGTTCGACTCGGCGACCGAGCCGAAGTCCACCTCACCGTCACCAACCCGACCCGCCGCACGCTGCGCGCCGACGTGCGAGACGCCTGGCCGCCGAGCGCATGGCCGTCCGCCACGGCCGCTCTGACGTCGTCGCGCCACCGAGTCACCGTCCCCGCTCAGCACCGCAGACGCCTCACAACGCCGCTGCGCCCGGTACGGCGGGGCGACCGCGGCTCGGAGCGCGTCACCGTCCGCTCCTACGGCCCGCTCGGCCTGGCGGCGCGGCAGGGCCATCACACCGTCCCCTGGACCGTGCGGGTCCTGCCGCCCTTCACCAGCCGAAAGCATCTGCCCGCGAAGCTCTCCCGACTGCGCGAACTCGACGGCCGGGCGAGCGCGCTCACCCGAGGGGAGGGCACCGAGTTCGACAGCCTCCGCGAGTACGTACCCGGCGATGACACGCGATCCATCGACTGGCGCGCGACGGCACGGCAGGCGGACGTCGCCGTGCGCACCTGGCGCCCCGAACGGGACCGTCGCCTCCTGGTGGTGCTGGACACCGGCCGGACTTCGGCAGGACGGGTCGGCGACGCGCCGCGCCTCGACGCCGCCATGGACGCCGCGCTGCTGCTGGCCGCGCTCGCGGCACGCGCCGGTGACCGCGTGGGCCTCCTCGCCTACGACCGCGGCGTACGGGCCCTGGTGAAGGGAAAGAACGCCCACGACCTGCTGCCCGCGCTGGTCACCGCGATGAGCCCGCTGGAGGCGTCGCTCGTGGAGACGGACGCTCGCGGCCTGGCCACGACGGCGCTCGCCCACGCCGCGCCACGCTCCCTGATCGTGCTCCTCACCAGCCTGGACCCCGCACCGGTGGAAGAGGGGCTGCTACCGGTCCTTCCGCTGCTCACCCAGCGGCACAAGGTGCTGCTGGGGTCCGTGGCCGACCCGCGCGTCCAGGAGATGGCGACTGCCCGGGGCCGCCCGGACGCCGTCTACCAGGCCGCCGCCGGGCTGCGGGCTCAGGCTGCCCGTGAGGGCACGGCGGAACGGCTCCACCGCCATGGAGTCACCGTCGTCGACGCCACGCCCGACGAGCTGCCGCCGGCGCTTGCCGACGCATACCTCGCGCTGAAGGCCACCGGCCGTCTGTGAACACGGGTGCGGCGGCGTCCGCGGCTGTTCTGTGGTTCTGTAACGCAAAAAGCCTCGGTCCCTGGGTG